>NZ_BAAAXZ010000028.1:0-44093 GCF_039535865.1 Streptomyces thioluteus | reverse complement strand
GACTTGGCCTTGGCGAGCAGGTCGGCACCGTGTGAACCCAGCTTGTCCTTGGGCGATTTGACGGTCCCGGCGGGCTTCACGGGCCCGGTCTGCGGGCCGTCGGCGAAGGCGGGGGCCGCGCCCGTGGCGGCGAGGGCGACCGCTGCGGCGGCCGCGACGGTATTCGGCCGGCGCGTCTGGCGCCGCCGCGGGGGGAGGGGGTGGTCATGGAGGTCCCTGGCTCGTTGAGGTAACGGCTGCCGGTGGCGAGGTCCGGATATCGGAACCGGATGACGCATCACTTTTATGGAAGTGACGGGCGTTTGGGGAGAGTTGACAGGGCGGGAAAATAAAGATGGCGTAAAAAGCCCGCCAGCCCGCGCACCGGGGGAAGCGGGACGGACGACGTGAACCGGTCGCGGCCCGATTCGCGCGCCTTTCCCGCAGCTCAGCCGGGTGGGGCACGGGCAGGCAAATGGACTACAGCGGTACCCGCGGGGCCATAGGGTTCCCTGGGTCGCCTTCCTGTCGGGTGAACGCTGAGTGAGCCTCAGTGGGGAGGGGACGAGTGATATATGTCGGTTCGCAGTAGCCAAGATCGATGTGAGGTGATCGGCGGCGACCGTTGCCGCCCTGTTCACGCCCAGGTCATTCGCGCTGCCACGATCCTCGTGACAGCAGCGCAGACGCCTGCACGCCCGTCGCCTTCGCGTTCGCACTCGGGGAGACCGCCCATGCCCAGCAGATCGAAAGATCCGCAGCTACGCACCTCGACCGCCGCGTGGTTCACTGGCCGCCGCGGGCGCGCCGTCGGCACGACACGGACGCGCGGAATCGCCTGGGCTCGTTGGTGATTCAACGGCTCAACGAATCACGGTAGTTCATGTGAGAGACATCCTCCGACTGTGCCCGAACCAAGCACCTGCCCTCTTGTATCCGAATGAACGAATGTCAAACTTGCCCAGATTTATTCCGTTTTTCACGGTCGGGCGTTGCGATACCTACAGCAAACCCTCACCTTCCCTTTACAAGTAACTTGCCGAGTACATACAGTCATCAGGCCTGAGGGGGTGTCAGGTCGCCCAGCGGCCTCGCCATGTCCGCGAGTTCGCTCCACAGCACCTGGAACGCGAAGCAGTGCTCCCCGAGGCTGCCTTAACGCCCATGTATATGCCAAAGGGGACATAGATGCCTGCGAGTCATCCCACTTACGCGCGCTTGGGAGAGGCCGTCAAGCGCGGGATGGTGGCCACCGCGGTGCTCGTTGCCGTCACAGGAGCTCTGGCCCCCGGTACGGCTGTCGCCGAGCCGATGGTCACGGCTACTGCTGCAGAGGGCATCGGAACCACCGAGGCCCAACGGATCGCTGCCGCAGGGCTGGTTGGGCTCGATCCGACTCCGGACGTACTTCTGCTCAGCGATTACAGCTTCATCCGCGCGCTGTGACAGAAGGCCAATGACGCAGGCGAGAAGCGGACCGCGGTGCGTACGGCGGCCGAGGAGGCCATGGCCAGCGATTCCGCCGAGGACCATGTGCGGTTCATCGTCACGGGCATATTTGACGCGGACAAGCTTGATGCGAAGCGGGAGCAGGACCGGGCCGAGGCCGAGCGCGCGGCCCGGCTCGCCAAGTCCCAGGCGCTGCTTGCTGCCGGCATCCCCAGCAGTCCGGAGCTTCTGGAGCGAGCCGCCCCTCGCCGGTCCTGACGCCCCAACTGGTGTCGCCGTCATGGAAGGTGGCGATGATGGCCCCGTGAGGGCCCTGTCCCACGCTGACCGTCGTCGTGGTCGCGCAGGGCGACGAGTCGTCCTCGTCCGGTGCCGCCGAGGCCACCCCGGCCGCCGTGCCCGCGGTGAGCAGTGCGAGGGCGGTCAGGGCTGCGATGTGGCTGCGGCGGCGATTCATCCCGGTCTCTCCCCAGTGGCACGGGTCGGTCGATGCGGTGGCGCTGCAGGAGCCCCCCTGGTCCAGGCTGACAGGGTGGCCACACCGTGCACAGGCCCATTCGGCTGAACCTGAACGCCCTCAGCCAGCCCACACCCCCGACGCCGCCGCCTCCCGCGCGAACTCCGTGAAGTCGCGCGGGGCCCGGCCGAGGACCTCCCGTACGCCGTCGACGAGATGCGCGTTGCGGCCGTCGGTGATCAGGGCGAGGAGATCGGCGAGTTCGGCGGGCAGCTCGTGCTCGGCGAGGTACGCGCGGTACGCCTCGTCCGTCACCGGGGTTGTAGCGGATCTCCCGGCCCGTCGCCCTCGACAGTTCGGCGGCCACGTCGTGGAAGGTCAGGAGGCGCGGGCCGCCGAGTTCGTAGGTGCGTCCCGCGTGCCGGGCGTCCGTGAGGGCGGCCACCGCGACCTCGGCGATGTCGCGGGTGTCGACGAACGGTTCGGCCGCGTCGCCGGTCGGGAGGACGAGTTCGCCGGACAGGACCGCGTCCAGGAAGAACGCCTCGTCGAAGTTCTGGAAGAACCAACTGGCGCGCAGGATCGTCCAGTCCGCGCCGGAGGCCTGAAGGGCGCGTTCCGTGCCCCGGGCGCCTTCCTCGCCGCGCGACGACAGCAGGACCAGGCGGCGCGCCCCCTTCCCGACCGCGAAGTGGGCGAACTCGCCTACGGCTTCGGCTGCGCCGGGCATCCCGAGGTCGGGGTGGTACGTGACGTAGGCGGCCCCCACCCCGTCCAGCGCGGCGTCCCACGTCGCCGGGTCGTCCCAGGCGAACGGCGGCGTCGCGGAGCGCGAGCCGAGGCGGAGCGGCAGGCCCTGTGCGGTGAGGAGTTCGGTAACCCTGCGGCCGGTCTTGCCGGTTCCGCCGATGACGAGAATGGGCTTCTTCGCTTTGTCGCTGACTTCGGTCATGACCTGTCGAACCGCCGCGAGCGGGATGGGAATTCCCGCGAGCGACTGTGCGGCGTTTGCGATCCGTCCCCCACACGAGTGGGTTTACGCGCGTATGTACTCTGCCGTTTCGGACAGTTGGGGGGAGACATTCCGGCCCGGGCGTGAACTCCTTGGCTTAATCTGACTGTCCGAAAAAATATGTCGTCGTCCCATGCCGGGACGGTCCGGCAGCCGGGGGTGCGTGACATGTCCACTGTGCCCGACCAGCCCACTGTGCCCGCCCACCGCACCGAGGCCACGCGGCTCCTCTGTGCGGGCGTCTACCTCGATCTCGATTTCCGCCGTCGCGTCATCGAAGAGCTCTGGGAGCACCGGGAGAGACCGGTCGCGCCGTCCCTCGGCATCGACGTCGCGCCGGTGCTCGGCCACGCCCTCCGGGCCCGTGGTCAGGACGCCATGACGGCCTTCTTCCTCGTCGTGCTGTGGGCGGGATTCGCCGCCTGCGACTACGCGTACGTGTCCACCGCCGACCCTGCCGGCCTCCCCTTCGGGCTCGATCTCCCGATGGTGTGGTGCCTGATGTACGCCGTCGTGTCGATGGTGTACTGGCTCGCCCAGGTCGGGGCCGGGCGAGGCGGATCGGCGTACGTCGTCGACAACCGCACGCTCCAGAGCGGCCTGACGGGTCACGGCTCGATGCGGGCGGTGAAGGTCGTCGGATCGTGCGGACTGCTCTCGGCCTACTGGGAGTTGGCGATCGAGGCCATGGCCGACGGAGCGGGCAACTGGCCGGCGGTCGTCTTCCCGCTCCTGCTCACCGTTCCCGTGTGGTTCCACCGGATCTGGGTCGCCTCCGTGATGAGGGAGGAGCTGTGCTGGCGGGCGTGGATCAAGGACGTTCCCCGAATCGTTCCGAACCGCCCCGCGCTCGTCGAGGCCATCGACCGCGAGCAGTGCTCGCAGCTGTTGGTCTACGACGCGTCGCGTCCCTTCATCGGCATGGGGCAGCCGGGCGAACCCTGGTTCTTCGCCCTGGAGCTCAAGCGCCGGGCCGGCGCGGACGCGGCGACCGCTCCGCTCACCGCCCGTGAGGTCCTGGAGCTGATCCGGCCCCACCTGCGGGATCTGCAGGGGCCGGACGAGGCCGTGACCTACGACAGCCTCAAGGGCCTGGACATGACGGAACTCGTCTGTGTCCCTCCCAAGTGGCGCCGGAACGAGGTGCCGTACGACCCGGTGAAGGTCGGCCAGTGCCTTCGGGAAGCGTTGGAGGGAGGTGGTGAGTGGCACCGGCACTTCCTCTGGGTCCGCGTCGGCGCCTGGAAACAGGACGTCGTGGTGTCCGTGCTGGTGCGGGTGCACACGCAGGGCGGCATGCTCGTGGTGGAGGTCGCCCCCCATGTGCTGATGCCGGTCCGGCTGGAGTACCGCGCGGTGGACGCGATCGGTGAGCGCGGCGAGGGCGGACTCCTGGGCTGGATCCGGGCGTTGCGGACCGCTCACGCCGCGGGCTTCGCGGCGGTGGTCTCGACCTGGCGCGCCTGTTCCGACGGCTGCCGGAGCTGGTTCGCCGCGGCGCAGCGCGCCCTGCCCGACAGCCCGGCGGCCTCCGTACGGGAACTGGGCTCGGCGGACCGGCTCTCGCTGTTCCAGGAGATGGACGCGAGCAGGTACATCAGGACGGTCCAGGACCGGGTCGTCAGCGGAGTGCGGGACGCCCTGCGGTCCCGGGGCTACGAGACCGACGAGTTCGAGCAGCAGGTGGTGCAGCTCGGCGCGGGGAGCGTCTACATCGGGGCCATGAGCGGTGGCGCGGTGGCGGTCGGACGCGAGGCCCGGGCAAATGCCCGGAGCCAACGGTGACTCGGCAGGGGGATTTCTGTGCGACAGGGTGACGAGAACGAGCGGCAACGGTCCGGATCCGGGGGCGGCAACTTCTACGCCGGGCGGGTCACCGGCAGCGCCGTCGCGGTCGGGGAGGGCGCCCACGCCGAGTACGAGGGCGACGGGCCGTCCCCCGGCCGGGAGGTGGCGCCGTCCGCGCCTCCGCATCCGCCCATGCCCGCGCAACCGCCCGGATCGGGGAACGCCGTCGTGGGCGAGGTGGACAGCAGCGCGGTCGGTGTGGGCAAGAACGCACGGGCGGTGCGCCGCGAGCACATCCGCGTACCGCAGGCCGTGCTGGACGGACTTGAGCGGCTCGACGGTCAACTCGCCCGCGCCGGCCGGACGTCGGAGGACGAGCTCAGGAGGCTGATCGCGGAGGTGCTGGCGGACGGGGAGCGGGAACGGCCGACCGGGCGGCGCCGGCTGGAGCGGTTGCGCGCGCTGCTGGCGGGCGGGGTGTCCGTGGCCGGCCGCCTCGTGCCGGTCGCGGAGCTCGCCGGAAAGATCGGCGAGCTGGTGGCGTAGGACGGAGTGCGCTCAGTCGACCGTCACCCGGAAGGTGAGTGTGCGCAGCAGCCCCGGTGAGGAGCAGCAGGGCTGCTGCTGCGGCGGTGGGGGCGGTGCGGCGCATGGTTCCTCGGGTTCCTCGGGGATGTGTCAGGAGCTTGTCAACGGTCCGGACGGGACATCGTGCACCGGTCCCTGTCCGGCCCGTCCCGGCATGTCACAGAAGGGGATGACGTGATTCAGGTCACCTTTTGCAACCGGCGAGGCATACATCGTTCGAATTTGGTTAGGCGCGGCGCGTTGACGGCCGAGCGCTGGGCGCCCGGCCACATGCACACAGCACGGAAGGCAGACGATGTCGGCAGTCGAGACGATCCACGTGGACGGGGTGTGGCGGGCCGCCGCCTCCGGTGACCGGCGGGAGGTGCTCGACCCGGCCGACGCCAAGGTCCTCGCCGTGGTCGCCGAGGGCGGCGCCGCGGACGCCGACGCGGCCGTCGCCGCGGCCCGTACCGCGTTCGATGCCGGTCCGTGGCCGCGCACCCCCGTCGCCGAGCGCGCGGCCCTCCTGCGCCGCGTCGCCGACCTGCTCCAGCGCGACCGCGAGGAGATCGCGCTCGTCGAGAGCCGCGACACGGGCAAGACGCTGGAGGAAGGGCGCGTCGACGTCGACGACGTCACCAATGCCTTCCGGTACTTCGCCGACCTCGTCGTCAACGAGGGCGGCGGGCGCGTCGTCGACGCGGGCAGCAGCGATGTCCACAGCGTCGTCGTCCACGAACCCGTCGGCGTCTGCGCGCTGATCACGCCGTGGAACTACCCCCTCCTCCAGGCCAGCTGGAAGATCGCCCCGGCGCTCGCCGCGGGCAACACCTTCGTCATCAAGCCCAGCGAGGTCACCCCGCTGTCGACGGTCCGGCTGATCCGGCTCCTCGTCGAGGCCGGGCTGCCCGCCGGCGTGGCCAACATCGTCACCGGCGCCGGCGACCCCGTCGGAGCCCGGTTCTCCGAGCACCCGGACGTCGACCTCGTCTCCTTCACCGGCGGACTCGCCAGCGGCACCCGGGTGATGGCCGCCGCCGCGCCGACCGTCAAGAAGGTCGCCCTCGAACTCGGCGGCAAGAACCCCAACGTCGTCTTCGCCGACGCCTGCGCCACCGACGAGGGCTTCGACACCGCCGTGGACCAGGCGCTCAACGCCGCGTTCATCCACAGCGGCCAGGTCTGCTCGGCCGGCGCGCGGCTGATCGTCGAGGAGTCCGTCCGCGAGCGCTTCGTCACCGAACTCGCCCGCCGCGCCGAGAAGATCCGGCTCGGCCGCGGTACGGAGGACGGCGTCGAGTGCGGACCGCTCGTCTCCGCCGCCCAGCTGGCCAGGACCGAGGCGTACGTCGCCTCCGCGCTCGCCGAGGGCGCGGTGCTGCGCTGCGGCGGCTCCCGCCCGGAGCCGAGCGAAATCCGGCCCGCCACCGGCTACTTCTACGAGCCGACCGTCCTGGACCGGTGCAACCGCGGCATGAAGGTCGTCCGCGAGGAGACCTTCGGGCCGATCCTCACCGTCGAGACGTTCCGCACCGAGGACGAGGCCGTCGCCCTCGCCAACGACACCGAGTACGGGCTCGCGGGCGCCGTGTGGACCCGCGACGCGGGCCGCGCCCGCCGCGTGGCCGGCCGGCTGCGGCACGGCACGGTCTGGATCAACGACTACCACCCGTACCTGCCGCAGGCGGAGTGGGGCGGCTTCGGCAAGTCCGGCGTCGGCCGCGAGCTCGGGCCGGCCGGCCTCGCCGAGTACCGCGAGAGCAAGCACATCTACCAGAACCTCGCCCCCGCGCCCGTCCGCTGGTTCGCCGGCTGATCCGCCCGTAAGCACGCGTACCACCCATCAGCGCAGCACCTTCAGCGACAGAGGAGTAGCCCCGTATGCCCCCCGCAGTTGAGAAGATCACCGCTGACTACGTCGTCGTCGGCGGCGGCACCGCCGGTTCGGTGATCGCCTCGCGCCTCGCCGAGGACCCCGGCACCAGCGTCGTCGTCATCGAGGGCGGCCCCACCGACATCGACCGCCCCGAGGTCCTCACGCTGCGCCGCTGGCTCGGCCTGCTCGGCGGAGAGCTGGACTACGACTACCCCACCGTCGAGCAGCCGCGCGGCAATTCGCACATCCGGCACAGCCGCGCCCGGGTCCTCGGCGGCTGCTCCTCGCACAACACCCTGATCTCCTTCAAGCCGCTGCCGGGCGACTGGGACGAGTGGGCCGCCAACGGGGCCGAGGGCTGGGACGCCGCGTCCATGGACCCGTACTTCGGCAAGCTGCGGAACAACATCGTCCCGGTGGACGAGAAGGACCGCAACGCCATCGCCCGCGACTTCGTCGAGTCCGCGCTGAAGACGGCGGACGTGCCGCGCGTCGCGAGCTTCAACGCGAAGCCCTTCCACGACGGCGTCGGCTTCTTCGACCTCGCCTACCACCCGGAGAACAACAAGCGGTCCTCCGCGTCCGTCGCCTACCTCCACCCCCACATCGAGGCCGGCGACCGCCCCAACCTCCGCATCCTGCTGGAGACCTGGGTGCACAAGCTGGAGCTGGACGGCACCCGGGCCACCGGTGTCCGCGCCCGCACCGAGGACGGCCGGGAGCTGCTCGTCGAGGCCGGCCGCGAGGTCGTCCTGTGCGCGGGCGCCGTCGACACGCCGCGGCTGCTGATGCACTCCGGCATCGGGCCCAAGGCCGACCTGGACGCCCTGGGCATCCCCGCCGTCCACGACCTGCCGGGCGTCGGCGAGAACCTGCTCGACCACCCCGAGTCGGTGATCGTCTGGGAGACGAACGGGCCGATCCCCGAGAACTCCGCGATGGACTCCGACGCGGGCCTCTTCGTCCGCCGGGACCCCAACTCCCCCGGCCCGGACCTGATGTTCCACTTCTACCAGATCCCCTTCACCGACAACCCCGAGCGCCTCGGCTACGAGAAGCCCGAGCACGGCGTGTCGATGACCCCCAACATCCCCAAGCCGCGCAGCCGCGGCCGGCTCTACCTCACCAGCGCCGACCCGGCCGTCAAGCCCGCCCTCGACTTCCGCTACTTCACGGACGAGGAGGACTACGACGCGCGCACCCTCGTCGACGGCATCAAGCTCGCCCGCGAGATAGCCAAGGCCGAGCCGCTGGCGGGCTGGCTCAAGCGCGAGGTCTGCCCCGGCCCGGAGATCACCACGGACGAGGAGATCAGCGAGTACGCCCGCAAGGTCGCCCACACCGTCTACCACCCGGCCGGCACCTGCCGCATGGGCGCCGTCGACGACGAACTCGCCGTCGTGGACCCGGAGCTGCGCGTCCGCGGCCTGGACGGCATACGCATCGCCGACGCGTCGGTCTTCCCGACGATGACGGCCGTCAACCCGATGATCGGAGTCCTGATGGTGGGGGAGAAGTGCGCGGAGCTGCTTGTCGAGGCCTCGGCCGAAAGGGGGGACGGCCAGTGACCGTTGCCGATACCCGCGTCGCGGAGCCGCAGGCGACCGCACCGGACGCCGACGCCGCGCCGCCCGTCTTCTCCGTCCGCAACCTGTGGAAGGTCTTCGGACCCGGGGCCGACCGGGTCCCCGGCACCGAGCTGGCCGAGCTCTCCCCCGAGGCCCTGCGCGAGCGGACCGGCTGCACCGTCGGTGTCCGCGACGTCTCCTTCGACGTCCGCCCCGGCGAGGTCTTCGTCGTCATGGGCCTCTCCGGCTCCGGCAAGTCCACGCTGGTGCGCTGCCTCACCCGGCTCATCGAGCCCACCAGCGGCAGCATCGCCATCGACGGCGAGGACGTCTGCGCGATGGACAAGAACGCGCTGCGCGAACTGCGCCGCCGCCGCGCCGCCATGGTCTTCCAGCACTTCGGCCTGCTGCCGCACCGCACCGTGCTCGACAACGTCGCCTACGGGCTGGAGATCCAGGGCGTCCCGAAGCTCCAACGCCGCGCCAAGGCCGCCGAGATGATCGAGAAGGTCGGCCTGGCGGGGATGGAGGGCCGCCGTCCCGCACAGCTCTCCGGCGGCCAGCAGCAGCGCGTCGGCCTCGCCCGCGCGCTCGCCGCCGACCCCGAAGTGCTCCTGTTCGACGAGCCGTTCAGCGCCCTCGACCCGCTGATCCGCCGCGACATGCAGGAGGAGGTCGTCCGGCTGCACCGCGACGAGGGCCGCACCATGGTCTTCATCACCCACGACCTCGCCGAGGCGCTGCACATCGGCGACCGCATCGCGCTGATGCGCGGTGGCCGCGTCGTGCAGTGCGGCACCCCCGAGGAGATCGTCGGCTCCCCGGCCGACGACTACGTCCGGGACTTCGTCCGGGACGTGCCCCGGGAACAGGTGATCACCGTGCGCCGGGCCATGCGCCCGGCCACCCTCGCCGAGGCCCGCGGCGGCTCCGGGCCCACCGTCGCGGCGGGCACCACCGTCGCCCAGGCCATCGACGTCGTCGCCCGCGACGGCAGCCCCGCCCGCGTCCTCGACGACGGCCGGTGCGTCGGCATCGTCGACTTCAAGTGCCTGCTGCGCGTCGTCGCAGGGCTCGAAGGCCCCGGCCGCCTGGAGAAAGCCGCCGCATGAGCACCACCGGTACCACCACCCCCCGTTCCGTGGCCACGTCCCCGTCGGCATCGGACCCCGGCCGGCTCCGGGCGCTGCTGCGCCACCGGACCGTCCGCCGGCTCCTGCCGCTGGCCGCGGCCGGGGCGGTGCTCGCCCCGCTCGCCCACGTCCTGTGGGGGAGCGGCGGCTGGCCCGACGCGCTGAGCGTCTCGCTCGACGGGCCGCTCCGCTCGGCCGGCGACTGGATCGTGGACAACCGCGACAGCCACTGGATCTTCCTGTACTTCTTCGGCTGGATCAGCGCGGGCCTCATCGCCGCCGTACACGGCGTGTACGTCGTGCTGCTCGCCCTCGGCTGGGCGGGCGTGACGGCCGGCGCGGCCCTGATCGCCTGGCGGGCGGCCGGGGTACGGGCCGCGGTCACCGCCCTCGCGTCGTTCGCGGCGTGCGGGCTGCTGGACATGTGGGTGCCCACCATGCGCACCCTCGCGCTGATGGCCGTCGCCGTCGCCGCGTCCGTCGTCGTCGGCGCGCTGCTCGGCCTCGCGGCCGGGCTGTCGGAGCGCGCGTTCCGCGTGCTGCGGCCCGTCCTCGACACGATGCAGGCGCTGCCCGCCTTCGCGTACCTGCTCCCCGTCGTCCTCGTCTTCGGCATCGGCGTCGCCCCCGCCGTCCTGGCGACGGTCGTCTACGCGGCCCCGCCGATGGCCCGGCTGACCGCGCTCGGCCTGCGCTCCACGGACCGGGGCGTCCTGGAGGCGGTCGACTCCCTCGGCGCCACGCCCCGCCAGCGCCTCCTGACCGCCCGCCTCCCGCTGGCCCGGGAGCAGCTGCTCCTCGGCGTCAACCAGGCGATCATGATGGCCCTTTCGATGGCGGTCATCGCCTCGGTGATCGGCGCGGACGGCCTGGGCGACCGCGTCTACCAGGCCCTGTCGACGGTGGACGTCGGCGCGGCGCTGGCGGCCGGCATCCCGATCGTCCTCCTGGCGATAGTCATGGACCGGACCACCTCCGGCAAGGTGGGGGCAGGCGTTCCGCAGGGCGATGGGGGCACCCCCGGCCGGAGGTTGGGGGAGGGCGGGCACACCGGAACGACCACCCGCACCCGAACCGCAACCACATGGGCGCTCGGCCCTGGCCACCGTGGCCGCACTGGCACTGACCGTCCCCACCACCTGGCCGAAGACCTGGACGCTCCAGATCGCGAGGCCGGTCAACCAGGCCAAGGACTGGCTGGTCGACCACCTCTACACCGGCATCCCGGCATCGGCGGCACCGCCGACTGGGCGGCCCACTACACCGGCTGGATCGTCGACCCCCTCCGCGACGGCCTGACGGCCCTCCCTGGTGGGGAGCCCTCCTCCTCGTAGCAGCCCTGGCCAGGGCCATAGGCACCTGGCGCACCACCACGACCGCCGTCGCGGCCCTGGCCGCGATCGGCGTCATGGGCCGCTGGACCACCGCCATGGACACCCTCTCCCAGGTGCTCGCGGCCGTCGCCGCCACGCTCGTCCTCGGCTTCGCCGCGGCCGTCGCGGTGGCCCGCAGCCGCCGCACGGAGCGGCTGATGCGCCCGGTGCTGGACGTCTTCCAGACCATGCCGCAGTTCGTCTACCTCATCCCCGTGGTCGCCCTGTTCGGCGTGGGCCGGGCCCCGGCCGCCGCGGCCGCCGTCGTCTACGCCCTGCCGGCCGTCATCCGCATCGCGGGCGAGGGGCTGCGGCAGGTCAGCCCGGCGGCCATGGAGTCCTCGCGCTCCCTCGGCGCGACGGGCCGGCAGCAGCTGCTGCAGGTCCAGTTCCCGCTGGCCCGCCCCGCGTTGCTCCTCGCCGTGAACCAGGCGGTCGTCCTCGTCCTCTCCGTCGTCATCATCGGGGCGCTCGTGGGCGCGGCGGGCTCGGCTACGAGGTCGTCTTCGGCCTGGCGCGCGGCGACCTCGCCGTCGGGCTGGTCGCGGGCGCTTCGATCGCCTGTCTGGGACTGATGCTCGACCGGGTCACCCAGCCGACGAAGGGAGCGCACGATGCGCGCTAAGCACCTGGCCGCCGCCGGGGCCGCGTTCGGCCTCCTGGCCCTCACCGGCTGCGGCGCCGCCGACATGACCAAGCAGGGCTCGCCCTACGCCAACGCGGCGGGCGCCAAGTCCGTGACCCTCTCCGTCCCAGTCCTGGGTCGGCGCCCGCGCCAACGCGGCCGTTGCGCAATACCTGTTGGAGCACGAGCTCGGCTACCGCGTCGACACCGTCCAGGTGGACGAGGTGCCCGCCTGGGACGCGCTCAGCCAGGGCCGGGGTGGACGCGATCCTGGAGGACTGGGGCCACCCCGAGCAGGAGCAGCGCTACGTCCCGCGACAAGAAGACCGTCTCGGGACGCGGGCCCCCTCGGCGTCTCCGGCCACATCGGCTGGTGGGTCCCCAAGTACTTCGCCGACGCGCACCCGGACGTCCTCGACTGGAAGAACCTCAACAAGTACGCGGCGCAGCTGCGCACCCCCGAGAGCGGCGGCAAGGGCCAACTCCTCGACGGCTCCCCGTCGTACGTCACCCACGACAAGGCGCTGGTGAAGAACCTGAACCTGGACTACCAGGTGGTCTTCGCGGGTTCCGAGGCGGCGCAGATCACCCAGATCAAGCAGTTCGCCAAGGACCGGAAGCCGTTCCTGACCTACTGGTACGAGCCGCAGTGGCTCTTCAACGAGGTCCCGATGGTCGAGGTGAAGCTGCCCGCGTACAGCGAGGCGTGCGGGACGAAGGGCGAGAAGGACCCCGACTCGGTCGACTGCGCCTATCCCACGTCCGAGTTGAAGAAGTACCTCAACGCCGGCTTCTCCCGGAAGGGCGGCGACGCGGCCTCCTTCCTGAAGAAGTTCCGCTGGACGAAGAAGGACCAGAACGAGGTGGCGCAGCTGATGGCGGAGGACAAGCTGTCCGCCGAGGACGCCGCCGAGCGGTGGGTGAAGCGGCACCCGGACGTCTGGAAGAAGTGGGTCGCCTGAGGCCCTAGCGATCCCTCCCCGGGGCCCGCCGCCAGCGCCCGGCCTTCTCCTCAGGTCGTCACTGACGTGGCGGAGGAGGAGGCCGGCGCTCTCCAGCCGGGCCCCGGCGGGCGGTCCCGGCGCCGCCGAGGACGGCGGATCCCCGGAAGGCGGACTCGGCCAGGGCGCCGTTCATCCGGGCGCTGGTCAGCACGGCCCGCACCCAGGACGTCGTCGTCGACGACGTACCGCTCGGGCCCCGCGCCGCCCGTCGCGTTCCCGCCGGACCAGATCCTGCCCCTCCAGATAGGCGATCGCCTTCGAGACCGACGCAGGGCTGACGCGCAGCCGCCGGACCAGGTCGGCGGAGGTGAGGCTGCCGGAGTCGGTGATGGACAGGCAGCCGAGCACGCGGGCCCGTCATCCTCGGCACACCCGTGGTGACCAGGAGTTCCGTGAACTGCTCCACGAAGTCGCGCAGGGCGTCGGCGACTTCGGGCGGGGGCTCCGGGTCGGCGGCCCGGCGGCGGCGGGCGCGCCACTCCGTCGCCCGGTGGGCGTGGTCGGCGCGGTAACCGGCCGGTCCGCCGTTGCGGTGCGCCTCCCGGCTGACGGTCGAGGTCGGCCGCTCCAGGCGCCGGGCTATCTCGGCGTATCCCAGCCCGTCGGCCAGCCCGGTTGCGATGGCCCGGCGGTCGTCGTGCGTGAGCCTGCCTCCGGGCATGTTCCGCCTCCGTCGTCCTCCGCCGTGCCGTCGGGGACATCCGGTGGGCGCGATCACGGTGCGGGAGTCCGGCCGGCGGAGGCTCGGCTAGAGGATCACATGCGGGACGAACCGCGCGTACCCGTCCGTCACCAGCCCCGCCGACTCCCGTATCCCCATCCCGGCCGGCTCGCCGTCGACGACCCACGCCCCCAGCACCACCCGGTTGCCGTCGAACTCCGGCAGGGGTTGCCAACTCCTGGTAGCAGCAGGGCTCGTCGCGCACCGCGCCGGGGGCGGAGTGGAGCACCACCCCCGCCCCCTCGCGGCCGAGCAGCGGCTTCGAGACGTACGAGGTGAGGTCGCGCGGGCCGTCCACGTACGCCGGCAGCAGGTTCGGGTGCCCGGGGAACAGCTCCCACAACACCGCCAGCAGCGCCTTGTTGGACAGCAGCATCTTCCACGCCGGCTCGATCCACAGCGTGGACCCCGTCCCGCCCCCGTTGTCCAGGGTGTCCAGCAGCTGCGGCCCGAACCGGTCGGCGGTCATCCACTCCCACGGGTAGAGCTTGAAACAGGCCCGCACGAACCCGTACCGCTCGTCCACGAACCGTCCGGATATCCGGTCCCAGCCGATGTCCTCCATGGCGACGGCGCGCGTGTCGAGCCCGGCCTGCGCGGCCGTCTCGCGCAGGTAGGCGACGGTCATCAGGTCCTCGCCGATCTCGTCGCCGACCGAGTGCGCGAAGTGCACGGGCGCGCCCGGCGGGCAGCAGCGGCGCCTGCCTCCGCCACGCCTCGACGAGCCGCTCGTGCAGGGAGTTCCACTGGTCGGCCCCGGGGTGCTCCCCGAAGCGGTCCTCCATCCAGAACCACTGGGCGCTCGCGGCCTCCACCAGCGACGTGGGGGTGTCGGCGTTGTACTCCAGCAGCTTGGCCGGGCCGCCCCGCCCGTCGTGGCGCAGGTCGAACCGGCCGTACAGCGACGGGAGTTCGGTCCTGCGCCGCCAGGACGCGGCGACGAGGGCGGCCAGCCGCCCGTCCGCGATGCCGAGTTCCGCGAAGCGGCCGGCCGTCACGATGTGCTCCGCCGCCGCCAGGCACATCGCGTGCAGCTCGGCGACGACCTCCTCCAGGGCCTCGATCTCGGGCAGGGAGAAGGAGTAGTAGGCGCTCTCGTCCCAGTACGGGCGGAGAACGCCGTCGGGGTGGCGGGTGAGCGGGTAGACCACCCCCTGCTCCTCGACGGTCTCCTGCCAGCCGGGACGCGGGGTGGTGCGATGGCGCCGCACGCCGCTCACCCACCGCCCGAGCCGGACGAGGAGCAGCCGAAGCCGCCCCGGTCCACGGCCTGGCTCTTGCTGAACGTGCCGTTGTCGGCGTAGCCGCCGGACTTCCCGCCCGTGCCGTAGTACCAGCGGCCGCTCGTCGTACCGCTCGAACCGTCCTTGCACGCCTTCCCGTCGAGCACGCGGTAACCCCGCGTCACGTCATAGCTCTTGGGGTCGACGCACCGCTTGTCCGGCTCGGACCCGCAGGACGTCAGGGCCGTCGCCAGCACGCCCATCCCGCCGAGGAGCACCGTGCTGGACCGTAGTCTTCTGCCTGCCATTTCTCTGTCCCCCGTCGTACAACAGCGTCCGGACACGATAAACCCGGCCACCGACACCGACCCGGTCAGCCCTCGGGCGGCAGCGCCTCCAGCAGGGCCGCCAGGGCGGCGGAGAAGGCGTGGTCGGGCGGGGTGCCGTAGGCGACGACGATCCCGTCCCCGGCGTCCGGCCCGCCGGCCAGCGGGTGCCGGAAGCGGCCGAGTCCCTCCAGGGCCACGCCCCGCTCGCGGGCCGCCCGGACGGTGGCCGCCTCGGTGCCGGGCGGCAGCCGCAGGACGACGTGGAGCCCGGCGGCGATGCCCGTCACCCCTATGTGCGGCGCGCGGTCGGCGAGCGCGGCGACGAGCCGGTCGCGGCGGCGCCGGTAGCGCAGCCGCACGGAGCGCACGTGCCGGTCGTACGCCCCCGACGCGATGAGCTCGGCGAGGGTCAGCTGGTCGAGGACCCCCGTGCCCCACTCGCCGGTCGCCTTCAGCGCCGCCACCTCGCCGGCCAGTTCCCCGGGCAGCACCATCCAGGCCAGCCGCAGCCCGGGCGCGAGGGACTTGCTCACCGTGCCGCAGTGGACGACGTGGTCGGGGGCCAGGCTCTGCAGCGCGCCGACCTTCCGCCCGTCGTAGCGGAACTCGCCGTCGTAGTCGTCCTCCAGGACCAGCCCGCCGGTGCGCGCCGCCCAGTCGACGACGGCGGTGCGGCGGTCCGGGTGCAGGGGGACGCCGGTGGGGAACTGGTGGGCGGGGGTGAGGAGTACGGCGCCCACGCCCGGGTGCCGGTCCAGCTCCGTGACGTCCGCGCCCAGCGCGTCGACCGGCAGCGGGACGCCGCGCAGCCCGGCGCGCTCCACGGACTCGTGGTGGCCCCAGAAGCCGCGGTCCTCGACGCCGATCGCGCGCACCCCGCGCCGCCGCAGCACCCGGCCCAGCAGGGCCACGCCCTGCATGAACCCCGAGCAGACGACGATGTGCGCGGGATCCGCCCGCACGCCGCGCACCCGCGCCAGATAGCCGGCGAGGGCCGCGCGCAGCTCGGGGCGGCCGTGGCCGTCGCCGTAGCCGAACGCCTCGTTGGGTGCCGCCGCGAGGGCCCGCCGGGCGGCGGCCGCCCAGGCCGTGCGCGGGAAGGCGGAGACGTCCGACGTGCCGGCGCGCAGGTCGTAGGGGGGGCCGTTCGACGGGCCGGGGCGGGGCCGCCGTACGGGCGGCGGGCCCTCGCGGCGCCACGGAACCGGGTGCCACCCGGGTCGCCGAGCCCCGGCGCGCGGTCAGCCAGCCCTCGGCGACCAGCTGTCCGTACGCCTCGGCGACGGTGTTGCGGGCCATGCCGAGGTCGGCGGCGAGGGCGCGGGAGGAGGGCAGGCGCGTGCCCGGGGCCAGCCGCCCCGAGCGCACGGCGTCGCGCAGCGCCCGGATCAGCCCCGCGCGCAGCCCGCCGCGCGGGGCGGCCGGGTCGAGGTCGAGGTGGAGGTCCGGGGCGGCCCGGTGCGCGTCGGTTGCCCATGATCCGGTCATGTAAGTGGACCATACAGGCGGTCCGTTGGGCGCCTAGGCTGCGGTCCATGACAGACCTCACGGCAGCACTGCGCGCCCTGCACCACGGGCGCCGCCCGGACGATCCGCTGATCCTCCCCGGCCCCTGGGACGCGGGCTCCGCCCGCATGCTCGCCGACGCCGGCTTCCCGGCGCTGGCCACGCCGAGCGCGGGCATCGCCGCGTCGCTGGGCGTGGCGGACGGCGAGGTGCCGGCGGACGAGATGTTCGCGGTGGTCGCGAGGATCGCGCGGGCGGTCCCCGTCCCCGTCTCGGCCGACCTGGAGGACGGTTACGGGCTGCCGCCCGCGGAGCTCGTCGAACGCCTCCTGGAATCCGGCGCCGTGGGCTGCAACCTGGAGGACACCGACCGGCACACCGGCGGCATGGTGGACGCCCGGGAACAGGCCGACCGCCTCGCGGCCGTCCGCGCCGCCGCCGGCGACGCGCTCTTCGTCAACGCCCGCATCGACAGCTACTTGCACGGCGCGCCGGCGGAGGACGCGCTCGAACGCGCCCGCCTCTACGCGGCAGCGGGGGCCGACTGCGTCTTCCCGATCCTCGCACCCCCGGAGCGACTCGCGGAGATCGGAAAGGCCGCGGGCCTCCCCGTCAACTCCATCGCCAAGGGCGACGAGTTCACCCCCACCCGGCTCGGCGAACTGGGTGCGACACGCATCACCTTCGGCCCCGGGCTGCACCGACGGACGATGGCGGCCCTGGCCACGATCGCGGGCGACCTGCGCTGACCCCCGCGAGGGCGCGCCGGGACGTCGCCGTCTCCGCGAACTCCCGGAGCCACTCGCCGACTTGCCCGACTTTCGGTGCCTCGTCCTGGACGGACGAATCAGCCGGTCCGGGGGTCCGGGGGCGAAGCCCCCGGTGGGGGCCGGGGAGTGGCGCACCTCCCGGGTCGGGGGGCCAGGGGGCGGAGCCCCCGGTGGGGTGCAGGGGCGGAGCCCCGCCGGGGGTGCGGGGGGCGGAGCCCCCCGCTCGCCGCGGGCGGAGCCCGACCGCCGCGCCGAGCGCGGGTCCGGCGCGCCCCGCGCGCCACGGGGGTGCCGCAGGGGCTGCGCCCCTGCGGAGACGGGGAGAGGGCGGGGCGGGGAGAAATCCCCCCGCAGGCATCAGCCCGCCAGCACCGCCCTCAACTGGTCCAGCCCCCAGTCCAGATCCTCCTCCGTGATGACCAGCGGCGGCGCGATCCGAATCGTCGCCCCATGCGTGTCCTTCACCAGAACCCCCCGCTCCAGCAACCGCTCCGACACCTCCCGCCCACTGCCCCGCGCAGGCGCGATGTCGACGCCCGCCCACAACCCCCGCCCCCGTACCGCCTCCACCGCGCCCCCGCCGACCATCAGGCCCAGCTCCCGGTGCAGATGCTCGCCCAGCCGCGCCGCGCGCTCCTGGTATTCACCCGTTCTGAGGATCGCGATCACTTCCAGCGCCACCGCGCAGGCCAGCGGATTTCCCCCGAACGTGGACCCGTGCTCGCCGGGCCGGAACACCCCGAGCACCTCGCTCGACGCGACGACGGCGGACACCGGCACCACACCACCGCCCAGCGCCTTGCCCAGCACGTACATGTCGGGCACCACGCCGTCGTGCTCGCAGGCGAACGTCCGCCCCGTGCGCCCCAGTCCGGACTGGATCTCGTCCGCGATGAAGAGGACGTTCCGCTCGGCGGTCAGCCGCCGGACGCCCGCGAGGTAGCCGGCCGGCGGGACGAGGACGCCGGCCTCGCCCTGGATCGGCTCCAGGAGCACCGCCACCGTGTGCTCGTCGACGGCCGCGGACAGGGCCGCGAGGTCGCCGTAGGGCACGATCTCGAATCCGGGGGTGTACGGGCCGTAGTCCGCCCGCGCCTCGGGATCGGTGGAGAAGCTGATGATCGTGGTCGTCCGGCCGTGGAAGTTGTTGTCGGCGACGACGATCTTCGCCTTGCCGTCCGGGACGCCCTTGACCCGGTAGCCCCACTTCCGCGCGGTCTTGACGGCGGTCTCGATCGCCTCGGCGCCGGTGTTCATCGGCAGCACCATGTCCTTGCCGCAGAGCGCGGCCAGCTCGGCGCAGAACTCGGCGAACCGGTCGTGGTGGAAGGCGCGGGAGGTGAGCGTCACCCGCTCCAACTGGGCCTTGGCCGCGTCGATCAGACGCCGGTTGCCGTGGCCGAAATTGAGCGCCGAGTAGCCCGCGAGGAGGTCCAGGTAGCGGCGGCCCTCGACGTCGGTCATCCACGCGCCCTCGGCGCTCGCGACCACGACGGGCAGGGGGTGGTAGTTGTGCGCGCTGTGGGCCTCGGCGGCGGCGATGGCGGCGGTGCTGCGTTCCGTGGAGATCAACGTGTGCTCCGTTCAGATCCGGCAGATCCGGGCATGCGGCGGGATGTCGCGGCGGGTTGTCGCGGCGGATGCCGCCTTTTTAACACCCCTCTGACACCCGGACCCCACCGTCGGACCGACCCGACGGCGGTACCTGAGAGAATGTGGGCATGGCCCTTGATCGTTCGCGTGTGCTCTCCGGAATCCAGCCCACTGCCGGTTCGTTCCACCTCGGCAACTACCTGGGCGCCGTACGTCAGTGGGTGGCTCTCCAGGAGTCCCACGACGCCTTCTACATGGTCGTCGACCTGCACGCGATCACGGTTCCGCAGGACCCGGCGGAGCTGCGCGCCAACACCCGCCTCGCCGCGGCCCAGCTGCTCGCCGCCGGTCTGGACCCGGACCGCTGCACCCTCTTCGTGCAGAGCCACGTCCCCGAGCACGCCCAGCTCGGCTGGGTGATGAACTGCTTCACCGGCTTCGGCGAGGCGTCGCGCATGACGCAGTTCAAGGACAAGTCGGCCAAGCAGGGCGCCGACCGGACCACGGTCGGCCTGTTCACGTACCCGATCCTCCAGGTCGCCGACATCCTGCTGTACCAGGCCGACGCCGTCCCCGTCGGCGAGGACCAGCGTCAGCACATCGAGCTCACCCGGGACCTCGCCGAGCGCTTCAACGGCCGCTACGGCGACACCTTCACCATCCCGGCGCCGTACATCCTCAAGGAGACGGCGAAGATCTACGACCTCCAGGACCCGGCGGTCAAGATGAGCAAGTCGGCCTCGACGCCGAAGGGTCTGATCAACCTGCTCGACGAGCCCAAGGTCTCCGCGAAGAAGATCAAGAGCGCCGTCACCGACACCGACACGGTGATCCGCTTCGACCCCGAGAAGAAGCCGGGCGTCAGCAACCTGCTCACGATCTACTCCACGCTCACCGGCACGGGAATCGCGGAACTGGAGCAGAAGTACGAGGGCAAGGGCTACGGTGCGCTCAAGACCGACCTCGCCGAGGTGATGGTGGAGTGGGTGACGCCGTTCCGTGCCCGCACGCAGGAGTACCTGGACGACCCGGAGACGCTGGACGCCGTGCTGGCCAAGGGCGCGGAGAAGGCGCGCGCCGTGGCCGCCGAGACCCTGGCCCGGGCGTACAACAAGGTGGGCTTCCTGCCCGCCAAGCACTGACCGGCGACGGCGGACACCGGCGGACACCGCTGAGAATTCCGTCACAGCGGACAAGCCGGTACGGCCCGACGGTGCAGGGAGGAGCGGGATCCGCCCTGCACCCGGGACCGGTACACCTGGCAGTGGACGCGGCGCAGCCGCCACACTGACCACGGGGACCTACAGGCGCACAGGAGGGAGAACTCGATGGGGACCGTAACGCTCGGCGTTTCGATCGCGGTCCCGGAGCCGTACGGCAGCTTCCTCCAGAAGCGCCGCGAGGGCTTCGGCGATCCGCACGCCCACGGCATCCCCACGCACGTGACCCTGCTGCCGCCCACCGAGGTGGAGGCCGCGTCACTGCCCGTGATCGAGCGGCACCTCGCCGAGGTCGCGGCGCTCGGCCGCCCGTTCCCGATGCGCCTGTCGGGCACGGGCACCTTCCGGCCGCTGTCGCCGGTGGTCTTCGTGAACGTGGTGGAGGGCTCCGCCTCATGCTCGTGGCTCCAGAAGCGGATCCGGGACGCCTCGGGCCCGCTCGCCCGCGAGCTCCAGTTCCCGTACCACCCGCACGTCACGGTCGCCCACGGCATCCCCGAGGAGGCCATGGACCGGGCCTTCGAGGAGCTCGCGGAGTACGAGGCGGACTGGAGCACCACCGGCTTCGCGCTCTACGAGCAGGGCGCCGACGGCGTCTGGCGGCTGGACCGCGAGTACCCCTTCGGGGTGGACCCGGGGGCGTCCGCCCAGGACCCTTTCCAGGCCGCGGTGCCCCGGCAGACCGGGGTCTCGCGGCCGCCCGCGACCTCCCGCTGAACCCTCCCCGGCCCGTGGACCCGCCTCCGACGGGGTAGACGGGGATCATGGACTGGTTGACCAGGCTGCCCGTGATCGGCCCCATGGCCGCGCGGCTGTTCCGCACCCACGCGTGGCACTCCTACGAGACCCTGGAACGGGTGAAGTGGACCCGGCTCGCCGCCGCGATCACCTTCACCAGCTTCGTCGCCCTCTTCCCCCTGCTCACCGTCTCCGCCGCCGTCACCGCCGCCGTCCTCGGCCCCTCGAAGGTGCGCGAGCTGGAGGGGAAGCTCGCCGAGCAGGTGCCCGGCATCTCGAAGTCCCTCGACCTCGGCGCCCTGGTGGACAACGCCGGTACGGTCGGCGTCGTCGCCGGCGCCCTGCTGCTCCTCACCGGCGTCGGCTGGGTCAGCTCCCTGCGCGAGTGCCTGCGCGCCGTCTGGGAGCTGGAGGAGAGCCCCGGCAACCCGTTCCTGCTGCGGGTGCGGGACGCCGGCGTGCTGCTGGGCCTGGGCGGGGTGGTGCTGATCTCCTTCGGCTGCTCGGCCTTCGCCTCCGCCGCCGTGAGCTGGGCCGCGGGCCGGGCCGGGCTGCCGTCCGGCGGGGCGGGCGGCGCGCTGCTGTCGGCCGCGGGCTTCTGCGCCGCCGTCCTCGCCGACGTCCTGCTGCTGCTCTACGTCCTGACCCGGCTGCCCCGCGTCCAGCCGCACCCGCGGTCCCTGCTGACCGCCGCGCTGATCGGGGCGGTCGGGCTGGAGGTGCTCAAGCTGGTGATCGGCGGCTATCTGAGCGGGGTGGCGGCCAAGAGCATGTACGGCGCGTTCGGCACGCCCGTCGCGCTGCTGCTGTGGATCAACTTCACCGCGAAGCTGCTGCTGTTCTGTGCCGCGTGGACGGCGACCACGCGGCACGACTCCTCCGCCGACCTGCTCAGGGACGCACCCGATTAGGCCCGCGCCCGCTCAGGCCCGCGGCGGGCGCCTGAGCGGCCACCGGCGGTGCACCACGTACGCGGCCCCGGCCAGGACCGCGAGCGAACCGCCGGTGATCCCCACGGCCGTCCACAGCCCGCCGCCGCCCGAGCCGGAATCGGCCACTGACGCCTGCGCCTTGTCGCCCGCCTTGCCGCCGGACTTCGCGCTCGTACTGCCGTCGGCCTTGCCGCCGGAGCCGCCCAGCGGCGGCACCAGCACCCCGACCGGCTTGACGTGCCCGACCGCCTCGAAGCCCCAGTCGAGCAGGGCCGCGGACTCCTTGTAGACCTCGTTGGGCTCCTTGGTCTCCGGGTTCATCACGGTCACCAGCAGCTTGCGGCTGCCGTGCTGGGCCACGCCCGTGAAGGTGTTCCCGGCGTTGGTCGTGGAGCCGTTCTTCACCCCCGCGATGCCCTGGTAGACGGGCACGCCCTGGCCGGTCAGCAGCCGGTTGGTGTTCTGGATGCCGAAGCTCTCGCGCTTCTTGCCCTTCTTCTCCTCGCCCGGGAACTGCGAGGTGGCGGTCGCGCAGTACTCCCGGAAGTCCTTCTTCTGCAGCCCCGAGCGGGCGAAGAGGGTCAGGTCGTAGGCGCTGGAGACCTGGCCGTCCGCGTCGTAGCCGTCCGGCGTCACCACGTGCGTGTCGTTGGCCTGGAGCTCCTCGGCGTGCGCCTGCATGTCCCGGACGGTCTGCTCGACGCCGCCGTTCATCGCGGCCAGCACATGGACGGCGTCGTTGCCCGAGCGCAGGAAGACCCCCAGCCACAGGTCCTGCACGGAGTACGTCGACTCCTCCTTGAGCCCCACCTGGCTGCTGCCCTCGCCCATGCCCTCCAGGTCCGTCGGCAGGACCTTGTGCTGCGTGGTCTTCGGGAACTTCGGCAGCACGGTGTCCGCGAAGAGCATCTTCAGCGTGGACGCCGGCGCGAGGCGCCAGTGGGCGTTCTTCGCGGCCAGCACCTCGCCCGACTCGGCGTCCGCGACCAGCCACGCGTCACCGCTGAGGCTCCTCGGCAGCGCGGGGGCCCCCGGCTCCGGCCG
Source organism: Streptomyces thioluteus (assembly GCF_039535865.1). NCBI lineage: Bacteria > Bacillati > Actinomycetota > Actinomycetes > Kitasatosporales > Streptomycetaceae > Streptomyces > Streptomyces thioluteus. Next base: position 21,183 of record NZ_BAAAXZ010000028.1, on the reverse strand, counting down.
CACCTGGACGCCCGGTCTGCCCAGCAGCTCGCCGCCCACCTCGGACATCTTCGCCGGCGGCTGCTTGGGCGGCCTGCCCTTGCCGTCGGACGGTGTTCCGGACGGCGTTCCGCCGGGCTTTCCCGACGGGGCGTGCGTGGACGGCGGCGTGTGCGTGGCCGGCGGGGAGGGCGGGGCGGCGAACGCGGGCGAGACGGCCGCCAGGGGGAGCAGCAGCGAGGCAGAGGCGGCCACGAGGGCCGCGCCGCGCCGCCGGACTGTCTGTGATGTCGTCATCGGCACGCCGGTGAACGTACCCCTCCGCCGCGGCTCCGAGGCCGCGCCGGCGGCGCGGTCCCCCGCCGAGGACCCGATAGGACCAGTGCCGGTGCCGGATCGCATACTGAAACCCATGGTGAATCCCTCCGGGTCGTCGGCCCCTCGCACTCCCGCTGTCCTCTCCCGCCCCGTGTCCTGGTTCCTGCTCGCCTTCGGCGTCTGGAGCTGGTTCATCTGGATCACTTTCGCAAAGAATCTCTGGAAGGACGGGAGCGGGCTCGCCTTCGACGACGCGGGTGAGCCGACCGCGTACTTCTGGGTCCACTTGGCGCTCGCGGTTACCTCTTTCCTTCTGGGGACGGCCGTCGGCCTCATCGGGTTGCGTGGGGTCAGGGCGTTGCGGCGCACCTCATAGCGGTTCCCCGCCGCGACCCGCGGACAGCCCGCCCGCCCCCGGATGGCTGCGAATCGGATGGCTGGCGATCACTTGGCCCATTCCCCGGACGCACGCGCGTTCGTGTGTTTAGGTGAGGCGCGTCACTGGAAAAGGGGGCGCGGTCGATGCGTGGGATCCGGAGACGCACCAGGGGCGGGGCGGCCGTTGTCGCGGCGGCACTGATCTGGGCGGGGCTGAGCGGCTGTTCGCTCGTCTCCTCCGAGGGAGGGGACGACGGTCCGATCACGGTGGGGACGACCGACACGGTCACCACCCTCGACCCGGCGGGCGCGTACGACGCCGGATCCTGGGCGCTCTTCGGCAACCTCTACCAGTCGTTGCTCACCTTCGGCCCCGGCACCACGGCCCCCGTGCCGGACGCGGCCGACGACTGCCGCTTCACGGACGAGGGACTGCGCACGTACACCTGCCGGTTGCGGGAGGGGCTGAAGTTCGCCAACGGCCACGATCTGACGGCCCGTGACGTCAAGTTCTCCTTCGACCGGATCCGCCGCATCAAGTCGGATCAGGGGCCGGGGCCCCTGCTGTCCACCCTGGAGTCGGTCACGACGACCGGCGCGGACAGGGTGACCTTCCGGCTGCGCTCGCCGGACGCCACCTTCCCGTTCAAGATAGCCACCGGCGCGGGCTCCATCGTGGACAGCAGCCTCTACCCGGCGGACCGGCTGCGCCCCGGGGACGGGGCGGACGGCTCCGGCCCGTACCGGCTCACGTCCTACGCGGCGGGCGCGTCGGCCGAGTTGACGCCCAACGACCGCTACAAGGGCGCGGTCGGCAAGCCCGGGCACCCCGTCACCGTCGACTACTTCGCCGACCCCGGGAAGATGGCCGCGGCCTGGAAGAAGCGCTCCGTCGACGTCGTCTCGCGCCAGCTGCCGCCCGCGGACACGGCCCGGCTGTCGCTCGGCGACGACGGCGGGAAGGGGTTCCATGTCACCGAGAACGCCTCGGCGAACACCCGCTTCCTGGTCTTCAACCTGCGCGGCGGCTCCCCGCTGAAGGACGTCGCCGTCCGGCGCGCCATCGCCGCCGCCCTCGACCGCGAGGCGCTCACCCGCGACGTCCACCGCCGCACGGTCGAGCCGCTCTACTCCCTGATCCCGCAGGGCGTTTCCGGCCACACCACGTCCTTCTACGACCGCTACCCGAGGCCGGACGCGGACGAGGCGCGCCGCCTGCTGACCACCGCCGGGATCTCCCTCCCCGTCCGCTTCCGCCTCGCCTACTCCAAGGGCGCGGCGACGGGTGAGGAAGCGGCCATGATGAAGCGGCAGTTGGAGTCCACGGGTCTGTTCCGTGTCGACACCTCCTACGTCGAGTGGAAGAAGTTCCAGGAGGGCTATGCGCGCGGCGCCTACGACGCGTTCTGCCTGAGCTGGATCGCCGACTTCCCGGACGCCGACACGTTCACCAGCCCCCTCCTGGGCCCCGACAGCACCCTGCACTCCGGCTACTCCGACGACCGCGTCACCCGCCTCATCCGCCGCGCCCAGCTGAGCAGCCCGCGCGACCGCGCCACGGACACGTACCGCACGATCCAGAAGATCGTCGCCGAGGACGTCCCGCTGGTGCCGCTGTGGCAGAAGAAGGAGTACGTGGTGAGCAAGGGCGCCATCTCGGGGGCGCAGTACCTGTCGGACGGGACGGGTCTCTGGCGGCTGTGGAGGCTGGGGCGGATGTGAGGCCGTTGTGACAAGGATGTGAGCCAGTCCTTGATCGTTTTTGGTCGGGGTTGTTGGGTCGGGGTGTTGTTGTCACCGAGAACGAAGGCGGTATGTCCCGTGTCCCTCACCCCCGAGACCGAAGAAGCGGTGCGCGGCGTCGTCCGGGACCTCCAGGACGCGTTCAACGCCAAGGACGCGGACGCCCTCGGCGCGGTCTACGCGCGGGACGCCACCTGGACCAACGTCATGGGGATGCGCGCCGACGGCCGGGAGGCCATCGCCGAGGCGGCGCGGAAGGTGTTCCCGGTCCTGGCGGACCAGTTCGTCCGGTACGAGGTCCTCCGGATGTCCCCCGTCCGCCCCGACGTCATCGTCGTCAACGTGCTCCAGCACCCGGTCACGGAGTCCGGCGAGCCGGTCGAGGGCGCCAAGGGCGCGCCCCTGTACGTGATTTCGGCGGAGGAGGACGGCTGGAAGATCTCCGCCGGGGTGAACGTCCTCGTGGGCGGCCCGGCGGGCAAGTGAGTTGATCAAGGCGGTCGCCTCGGGCACGATGCGGGCATGACCCGGAATGTCCCGCCCGTCGAAGCCCTGATCGTCGTCGATGTGCAGTCCGCGTTCGTCGCCGGGGGCGAGGCCGTGCCCGCCGCGGACGAACTGCTCGCGCGGATACGTCCGCTGGTCGAACGGGCGCGGGCCGCCGGGGCGTTCGTCGTCCACCTCCAGAACGACGGCGAGCCGGGCACGTCGGACGAGCCCGGCACGCCCGGCTGGCCGCTGCACCTGCCCGTCGTGCCCGGCCCCCGGGAGGTCGTGCGCCGCAAGACGGTGGACGACGGGTTCGAGGAGACGGACCTGGAGGAGCTGCTGAGGAGCGCGGGGGTGGGCTCCCTGGCAGTCTGCGGTGTGATGTCGGAGATGTGCGTCATGGCCACCGCCCGTGCCGCCCTCGAACGCGGCTTCCGCACGGTCCTGCCGCACGACGCCCACGCCACCTACGACATACCGGCGGCCCCCGGGATCGCCGACGAGGTGCCCGCCGCGATGGCCTCGCGGGTGGCCGAGTGGGCGCTGGGCGACGAGGTGGAGATCGTGGCGCGGGCGGCGGACGTCCTCTTCGTCGCGCCACGGGCCGTGCCGGCCCTGGGGTAAACCCCGTCGCCAGCGCGGGGGTTGACCGTGGCCGGAATCCCCTCCTCCTATCCGTGACCCATGCACGCTAAGTTCCGTGCGTTGACCACTGATACTCAGGAGGACCGGTGAGAACCACTGTCGGCATAGCCATGGCCGTCGCCGCGTGCGGCGCGTTACTCGGCCCCCGCCGCCCCGACGGCCACGGCGCACACCCCCGCCGCGCCGCGGCCCACGGAGTGCCTCGACCCCTACCAGGGCGACTGGTCCCTCGGCCCGAAGACCGTTCCGGCGAAGCAGCCGGTGGCTCCGCTGGTCAAGGACTGGAAGCGGTTCGGGATCTACCCGACGGCCCGGTCGTTCCTCAACGACTGGAAGACGAACGACTGGCAGTGGGCCTACCCGGCGAACGACGGCTTCGCGGGCGAGCCGGCGCCGACGACGCTCGGGGCCGGCGCTCTGCTGGATCGTTTCGGCGGCACGGGCGGCTCGTTCGTCTCCCCGGCCGACTCCAAGAAGCCGGTCTCGTACGGCGAACGCTCCATCCCCCCGTCCAACCTCCGGACGTACCGGCAGGGCGCGACGTACGACGTCGAGTGCAACTACCACGTCTACAAGGTGAAGAAGTCCACCGTCGCGGTCACGGGCCGGAAGGGCGCCATAGCCGCGGCGTTCGGCCAGCCCGGCGGCGGCGTCCAGGTCAAGCTGGACAAGGACGTCAAGTCCCTGCTGGGGGCGGGGGCGCTGGAGGACGTCACGCCGGGCCGCGCGCGGGCGCCCCGCCGTGCGGCGGCGCCGTCGTCGCCGACCCGGGCCACGCTCCGCGCCGAGCTGCGCCGCGCGGGCGTGCCCGATGCGTACTACCGGCTGCCCGGGGCGCGTGAACCCCGGCTGCCCGCCACGGAGTTCCACGTGCTGCGGCGGGGTGCCGACGGCCGGTGGGTGGTCGCACTGAACGAGCGGGGGAGCGAGCGGGTGCTGGCCCGTTACGCGGACGAGTCGCGGGCGGCGGCCCGTCTGTACGGCGAGGTGGTCGCGCACCTCGGGTAGGCGCCGCGACCTCACGACGGGCCGCCGTCGGCGGACAGCGCATTGACTTGGAGTGCGCTCCAACTCCTAACGTCTGAGGTGTCAGACCTCGGTGACCACAGGAGGCCACATCATGCCCACTCTTCCCACCCGCAGCCTCGGCGGACTCGACGTCGGCGCCCAGGGCCTCGGCTGCATGGGCATGAGCCACGGCTACGGCGCCGCGGACGACGAGCAGTCGATCGCGACGATCCATCACGCCCTCGACCTGGGCGTCACCCTCCTCGACAGCTCCGACTTCTACGGCCACGGCCACAACGAGGAGCTGGTCGGGCGGGCCCTCGCCGACCCGCGCCGTCGCGAACAGGCCGTCGTGGCGACGAAGTTCGGGTTCGCGAACAGGCTCGGTGAGCCGACGGAGATACGGGGCGACGCCGCGTACGTCCGGCAGGCGGCCGAGGCGTCCCTGCGGCGCCTCGGCGTCGACCACATCGACCTGTACTACGTCCACCGGATCGACCGGAACGTCCCCATTGAGGAGACGGTCGGCGCGATGGCCGAGCTGGTGAAGGAGGGCAAGGTGCGTCACCTCGGCCTCTCCGAGGCGGGCGCGGAGACGATCCGGCGGGCGCACGCCGTGCACCCGATCGCCGCGCTGCAGAGCGAGTGGTCGCTGTGGACGCGGGACATCGAGGCGGAGGTGCTGCCGGTCTGCCGCGAACTGGGCGTCGGGGTCGTCCCGTTCTCCCCGCTGGGACGAGGCTTCCTGACCGGCCGCTACACGTCCCTGGACGGCCTGCCCGAGACGGACCTGCGCCGCACCCAGCCCCGCTTCACGGACGGCAACCTGGAGCGCAATCTGGCGATCGTCGAGCGCCTGGAGGCGCTGGCCGCCGAGCGCGGCGTCACCGCCGGCCAGCTGGCCCTGGCCTGGATCCAGCACCGGGGCGAGGACGTCGTCCCGATCCCGGGCACGCGCCGCCGGACGTACCTGGAGGAGAATGTCGCCGCCGCGGCCCTGACCCTGTCCGCGGACGAGCTGGCGGCCATCGACGCCGCCGCGCCGGCGGACGGTGTCGCGGGCACCCGCTACGACGCGAACAGCCTCACGTTCGTCAACGGCTGAGGCCCCGAGCGGACTTCATTCGGTCAATGCGGGTTCAGTGGCGTGATGCCTGTTCCCGCATAGGCGTCCGGAGCGAGTGACAGGACGGTGACCGGTGTGCCCGCCTTGGCCGCTTGCCAGGCGATGGCTGCCGCATGTGCCACCGGCCACTCGGTGTCCCGCCAGGCCAGAGCGTCCAGGGCGTGATCCGAGGTGAACGGCACGGGCTCGACGAAGCGCAGGGACGCGGCGTACGTCCCGGCTCCGGCGGTCCGGTGCTCGGCGGCGAGGACGGACAGCGAAGGGACCAGAACCCTTCCGGCGCCACGCGATGCCTCGACGTAAAGGCCGGTGAAGAAGGGATCCGCCCGGTACAGGGCAGTCAGGGCGGTGTGGTCGAGGACGGCTGTCAGGCTCACGCGGCGGCGCTGTTCTGGTGGGCGCGGACCTTCTCCCAGGCGGACTCTCCGGCCCTGCGGACTTCTCCGGTGTATTCGATTCCCAGCTCGCCGGCGGCCTCGATGGCCCGCTGCTCCTGCTCGTCCTGGGTGAGCTGACTCGCGGCGAGCTCCTCGAGCAGGTCCGTGATCGATGTGCCGCGCTCCTGCGCGAGGACGCGCAGCCGGTCGCGCACAGCCTCGGTGGTCTTGATGCTGGTCGGCTTGCTCATGCCCCGATTCTACCGCTGGTAGAAATTCGTGGCCGGTGCAACAGCCGTCTCCGTGCTCCCTTGCAAATGGGGCGCCATCGCGGGACCTCCTCCTCCGGCACCCCACCGGCCGCGCCCGCCCGCCGCCGCAGCGCGACCGCCGTCACCGTCAGCGCCACGGCCACCACGCCCGCCCCGGTCCAGCCGAGCGCCGTGACGTCCGTCCCGGCGTCCAGCAACTGTGAACCGCCCCAGGAACCGCCCGCGTTGCCGAGGTTGAAGGCCGAGGTGTTGGCGGCGAGGGTCAGGGCCGAGCCGCCGCCCGCGCGACCTCGAAGGCCGAACTGGCCTGGCTGGAGGCCACGATCGGCGACCTGGAGCAGGGCACCTGAAACGCGCGAGGGCCCCGCTCCGTGAACTCACGGAGCGGGGCCCTCGCCGGGTACTGCCGGGTGATCAGAAGCGACGCGTGATCAGCGCGCGCTTGACCTCCTGGATCGCCTTCGTCACCTCGATGCCGCGCGGGCAGGCATCGGTGCAGTTGAAGGTGGTGCGGCAGCGCCAGACGCCGTCCTTGTCGTTCAGGATCTCCAGGCGCTGCTCACCCGCCTCGTCGCGGGAGTCGAAGATGAAGCGGTGCGCGTTGACGATCGCCGCCGGGCCGAAGTACTGGCCGTCGTTCCAGAACACCGGGCACGAGGAGGTGCACGCGGCGCACAGGATGCACTTGGTGGTGTCGTCGAAGCGCTCGCGGTCCTCGGCGGACTGCAGGCGCTCGCGCGTCGGCTCGTTGCCCTTGGTGATCAGGAAGGGCATCACGTCCCGGTACGCCTGGAAGAAGGGCTCCATGTCGACCACGAGGTCCTTGAGGACCGTGAGGCCCTTGATGGGCTCCACAGTGATCGGCTTGGCCGGGTTGAGGTCCTTGATCAGGGTCTTGCAGGCGAGGCGGTTGCGGCCGTTGATGCGCATGGCGTCCGAGCCGCAGATGCCGTGGGCGCAGGAGCGGCGGAAGGTCAGCGTGCCGTCCAGGTCCCACTTGATCTTGTGGAGGCCGTCGAGCACACGCTCCTTCGGGTCGATCTCGACCTCGAAGTCCTGCCAGGTGGCTTCCGCCGACACCTCGGGGTTGAAGCGGCGGATGCGGAAGGTGACCTTGATGTAGGGGGAGGCCTTGGACGCAGCCTCGACCTTGTCCTCGATCGCGGTGCTCATCAGTACTTACGCTCCATGGGCTGGTAGCGGGTCTGCACGACCGGCTTGTAGTCGAGGCGGATGGAGTCCTTGCCGTCGGCGTCGACCTCGCGGTACGCCATGGTGTGGCGCATGAAGTTGACGTCGTCGCGGTTCGGGTAGTCCTCGCGGTAGTGACCGCCGCGGGACTCCTTGCGCGCCAGCGCGGACACGGCCATGACCTCGGCCAGGTCGAGCAGGTTGCCCAGCTCGATGGCCTCCAGCAGGTCGGTGTTGAAACGCTTGCCCTTGTCCTGGACGGAAACGTTCTTGTACCGCGCGCGCAGCTCGGCGATCTTCTCGACGGCCGTCTTGATGGTCTGCTCGGTGCGGAAGACCATGACGTTGGCGTCCATGGTCTCCTGCAGCTCGCGGCGCAGCTCGGCCACCCGCTCCGTGCCGGTGGACTCGCGCAGCTTCTCGACCTGGTCGACGACCAACTGGGCTGGGTTCTCCGGCAGTTCGACGTAGTCGGCCTTGTGCGCGTACTCCGCGGCGGCGATGCCCGCGCGGCGGCCGAAGACGTTGATGTCGAGGAGCGAGTTGGTGCCGAGGCGGTTGGCGCCGTGCACCGAGACGCAGGCGACCTCGCCGGCGGCGTACAGGCCCGGCACGACGGTGTCGTTGTCGGCCAGCACCTCGCCCTCGACGTTGGTCGGGATGCCGCCCATCGCGTAGTGCGCGGTCGGCTGGATCGGGATCGGGTCCGTGTAGGGCTCGATGCCGAGGTAGGTGCGCGCGAACTCGGTGATGTCCGGCAGCTTGGCGTCCAGCTGCTCCGGCGGCAGGTGGGTGAGGTCCAGGTAGACGTGGTCGCCCTCGGGACCGCAGCCGCGGCCCTCGCGGATCTCCGTGTAGATGGAGCGGGAGACGACGTCGCGGGACGCGAGGTCCTTCATGACCGGCGCGTACTTCTCCATGAAGCGCTCGCCGTCCTTGTTGCGGAGGATGCCGCCCTCACCGCGGGCGCCCTCCGTCAGCAGGATGCCCATGCGCCAGATGCCGGTCGGGTGGAACTGGAAGAACTCCATGTCCTCCAGCGGCAGTCCGCGCCGGTAGCAGGCCGCCTGGCCGTCACCGGTGAGGGTGTGCGCGTTGGAGGTCACCTTGAAGAACTTGCCGGTGCCGCCGGAGGCGTAGATGACCGACTTCGCCTGGAAGACGTGGATCTCGCCGGTGGCCAGCTCGTAGGCGACCACACCGGCGGACTTCTTGACGCCGTCCACCTCGGTGATCAGCTGGTCGAGGACGTAGAACTCGTTGAAGAACTCCACGCCCTCCTTGACGCAGTTCTGGTACAGCGTCTGGAGGATCATGTGGCCGGTGCGGTCCGCGGCGTAGCAGGACCGGCGGACCGGGGCCTCGCCGTGGTTGCGCGAGTGACCGCCGAAGCGGCGCTGGTCGATGGTGCCGTCCGGGGTGCGGTTGAACGGCAGGCCCATCTTCTCGAGGTCGAGGACCGCGTCGATGGCCTCCTTCGCCAGGATCTCCGCGGCGTCCTGGTCGACCAGGTAGTCACCGCCCTTGACCGTGTCGAAGGTGTGCCACTCCCAGTTGTCCTCCTCGACGTTGGCGAGGGCGGCGGCCATGCCGCCCTGCGCCGCGCCGGTGTGGGAGCGCGTGGGGTACAGCTTGGTCAGCACGGCGGTGCGGCTGCGCTTGGTCGACTCGATGGCCGCGCGCATTCCGGCGCCGCCGGCGCCGACGATGACGGTGTCGTACTTGTGGATCTTCATGAGAAAGCGCCTCAGCCCCGGCTCTAGCGGATGTTCGGGTCGAAGGTGAAGATCACCAGCGTGCCCAGCAGGACGGTGAACACCGTGGCGGTGTACAGCAGCATCTTCAGCCAGAAGCGGGTCGTGTCCCGCTCCGCGTAGTCGTTGATGACCGTACGCAGGCCGTTGGCGCCGTGCAGCATGGCGAGCCACAGCATGATCAGGTCCCACGCCTGCCAGAACGGCGAGGCCCAGCGGCCCGCGACGAAGGCGAAGCCGACCTTGGTGACGCCGCCGTCCAGGACCAGCTGGATCAGCAGGTGGCCGAGGACCAGGACCACGAGGACGATGCCGGACAGCCGCATGAACAGCCAGCCGTACAGCTCGAAGTTGGTGCGGGTCGCCTTCGGGCTCTTCTTGGTGCGCTTGCGCGGCGCCTCGATGACCGGGGCCGGGTTGTCGACGCCGTAGTCGGCGGCGGCCGGGGCGGCAGCGGGGGTGGTTTCAGCGGACATGTCTTGCGTCAGCTCCCGAACAGCGTGTGCAGCGTGTGCTGGAGCACGGGGTAGAAGGCACCGGCCATCAGCACGACCCAGACGGTGACGACGGACCACAGCATCTGCTTCTGGTACCGCGGGCCCTTGGACCAGAAGTCCACCGCGATGACGCGGAGGCCGTTGAGCGCGTGAAAGAGGATGGCGGCGACGAGGCCGTACTCCATCACGTTGACGACGGGTGTCTTGTACGTCGCGACGACGTCGTCGTATGCCTCGGGGGAGACACGGACGAGAGCGGTGTCGAGAACGTGCACGAACAGGAAGAAGAAAATGAGGACGCCGGTGACTCGGTGAGCCACCCAGGACCACATGCCTTCCCGGCCGCGGTAAAGCGTTCCAGCCGGCACGGAAAACCCTCCGGGAGCGGATCGGGGCCTGCCGGCTTCGCTGTCGGTCTGGCCCGGCCGGGTACGGTCCACCGGCCCTGGCCATCGTAGCGACGCCTTGTCGGTTCGGTCGCGTGGGGTGTGGCAGGTGTGATCAAACTGGCATGTACGGGTCGCCGCCGGTGGCCATGTGCCGCCCGGTGCCCCGGTGATGGCCGAACGGCCCCTGTTCAGGACGCCGGAAATTCACCCATATGAGGAATGTTTCGGGCGTGCATTCGATGGACCCGGCGGAAGAAAGAGCTACCTTCCTAGCAATTGGGAGGTTTTGCTCCATGGGTCTGCCCGTCCGTGTCACCCGCGCCACCCTGCTGAGGACCTCGGCCGTCCTCGTCGCCCTCGTCGTCGCCGGAGTCGCCCCGGGCTGCTCCCACGACGGCCCCGCCCCCACCCGCAGCGCCCCCGACGACGCCCGCTCCAGCCAGGCGCCCCCGCCCTCCTCGTCCCTCGCCGCACCCGTCACCGGCCCGCCGCGGGTCGTTCCCGCGGTGCGCTCCTTCACCGCCCGCTCCGGCCCGGGCTGGCGGCCGGCGCCCGGCGCCCGGGTCGTCGCCGACCCCCGCGGCCCGCTCGCCGACGAGGCGCGCCTCCTCGCCGGCGAGCTCCGGCTCACGGCCGCCGCCGGGCCCGCCCGCGCCGGTGACGTCGAGCTCGCGCTCCGCCCCGGCGACCCCGGCGGCGCCGAGGGCTACCGGCTGACCACCCGGTCCGGCAGGGTGCTCGTCACCGCCCCCGCCGAGGCCGGCGCCTTCTACGGCACCCGCACCGTCCTGCAGGCCGTCCGCTCCGGCGGCGGGCTCCCCGAGGGCGACGTCGAGGACGCCCCCGACCGCGCCCAGCGCGGGCTGCACCTGGACACCGCCCGCAAGCACTTCGACGCCGCCTGGATCGAGGCCCGGCTGCGCGAGCTGGCCGGCCTCAAGCTCAACCAGCTCGCCCTGCACTTCTCCGACGACCAGGGCTTCCGCATCCAGAGCGACACCCACCCCGAGATCGTCTCCCCGCAGCACCTCACCAAGGACGAGGTCCGCCGGATCGTCGCCCTCGCCGGATCCCTCCACATCACCGTGATCCCCGAGCTCGACTCGCCCGGTCACCTGGGCGCCGTCATCAAGGCCCACCCCGGCCTCCAACTGCGCGACGCCGCCGGCACGAGCACCCGGGGCGCCGTCGACATCGCCGCGCCGGACGCCGCGCGCATCGTGGACGACCTGATGCGCGAGTTCGCCCCGCTCTTCCCCGGGCCGTACTGGCACCTCGGCGGCGACGAGTACCGCGCCCTGACGGCCCGCGACCCGCAGGTCGCCTACCCGCAGCTTGCGGGGCTGGCCCGCGAGCGCTTCGGCCCGCAGGGCCGCGTCCAGGACCTGGCCACCGCCTGGCTGAACGACCGCGCCGCCGTCGCACGCTCCCTCGGCAAGACGCCCAAGGCATGGAACGACGGCTTCTTCCGCGGCGGCCTGGTCGCCCCCGACCCGGGCATCGAGGTCGAGTACTGGACCGGCCGCGAGCTGGGCGCCCGCGACCCGCAGGAATACCTGAACGAGGGACGCACGGTCGTCAACCTCAACGACCGCTACCTCTACTACGTGCTCGGCGAGCCCAACGACTTCCGCTACCCCACGGGAGAGCTCATCTACAAGGAGTGGTCGCCCGCCGTCCTGCGCGGCACGGGCGCCGTCGCCGCCGGCACCGCGGGGCCCGGCCGGGTGCCCGGCGGCCGGTTCGCCGTCTGGTGCGACCACGCCGCCGCCCAGACCCCCGAGCAGGTCGCAAACGGAATCCGGCTGCCGCTGGCCGCCACGGCCCAGCGGCTGTGGGACCCCCGCCCGCCCCAGCTGTCCTGGCCGGACTTCACCGCCCTGCACGCGCGGGTGCGCGGCGGCTGAACACCCTTGCGGCGCCGGGCCAATGGCCCACATAACGGGACGGCCCGGGCGGTCGTCGCCACGCGTCACGAAAGCGGGCTAGCCTCCGGGGTTGAACCATGCGCGGCGCCCGGTCGTTGTCCAAACGGAAGATGAACGGAAGGTACAGACACCGGTACGCGGCGCAGCTGTCCACGGCGGAAGCGCGCGAGCGCGCCCATCGCACCATCGCACCTGAACGAGGGCCCGATGAAGATCGAATTTCTGCTGCACAACGCGTACGGGATCGGCGGGACCATCCGCTCGACCGTCAACCTCGCCACCGCCCTCGCCGAGCGGCACGAGGTCCGCATCATCAGCGTCAACCGCCCCGTGGACGATCCCGAGCTCACCATCGACCCGCGCGTGCGCCTCACCCCCCTCGTCGACCTGCGCGAGGGCACCGAGGGCGACGAGTACGCCGCGCCGCTCAACCAGAAGCCCAGCGAGATCTTCCGCGACGAGCGCATCGACAACGGCCGCATGGCCGCCACCGCCCTGACCGACGAACGCGTCCGCGCCCACCTCGCGGCCACCGACGCCGACGTCGTCATCGCCACCCGCCCCAAGCTCATCGGCTACCTCGCGCAGTACGGCAGCGACCGCTACCTGCGCATCGGCCAGGAGCACCTCACCCACGAGGCGCACGTCGACGAGCTGCACGCCGTCATGGACCCGGCGATCAACGCGCTCGACGCCTTCGCCACCGTCTCCGAGGCCGACGCCGGCCACTACCGCGACCGGCTCCCCGGCGGCGGCCGCGCCAAGGTCCTCGCCATCCCCAACGCCGTCCCCGCGCCCGCCGCCGAACCCTCCGACGGCACCTCGAAGGTCATCGTCTCGGCGGGCCGGCTCGTCTCCGTCAAGCGCTACGACCGCCTCATCGACGCCTTCGCCCGCATCGCCGACGAGCGCCCCGACTGGCAGCTGCGGATCTACGGGCGCGGCACGTCCAAGGCGAAGCTGCGCGCCCGCATCGAGAAGCTCGGCCTCTACGAGCGCGTCACGCTCATGGGCGCCCGCTCGCCCATCGAGACCGAGTGGTCCAAGGGCGCCGTCGCCGCCGTCGCCTCCGACGCGGAGTCCTTCGGCATGACCATCGTCGAGGCCATGCACGCCGGACTGCCGGTCGTCGCCACGGACTGCCCGCACGGGCCGCGCGAGATCCTCACCGACGGCACCGACGGCGTCCTCGTCCCCCTCTCCTCCGACGAGGCCGCCAACGTCGAGGCGTACGCCGAGGCCCTCCTCAAGCTCACCGGCGACGCGGGCCAGCGCGCCCGGCTCGGCGCCGCCGCCCGGGGCGCCGCCAAGCGCTACGAGCCCGACGCCGTCGCCGGCCGCTACGAGCGGCTCTTCGAGGAACTGCGCCCCGGCTGCACCGCAGCCCCCAAGAAGGGCCTCCTGCGCGGCCTGTTCGGCGGCGGCCGGGCCAAGCAGCCGGCCGCCGTCCCGGACGCGACCGCCGCCGAGGCGGCCAACCCGGCCGCCCGCTGCGCCGTCACCGCCGACGGCTCCCTCCTCTTCCGCGTCCGCGCCGACGAACTCACCGCCGCCGACACGCATCTGCTGCTGCGGCACCGGGGCAGCAAGGGCAAGGAATCCGTCCGCGTCCCGCTGGAGCGGCGCGCCGGCACCTGGGCCGAGGCCCGCGTGGACCGCGCGGCGCACGCCGCCCTGCCCGAGGGCCGCTGGGACACGTACGCCGAGCGCCCCGGCGACAAGTCCCGCCGCCGCCTCCGCGCGGTCCTGGTCGAGCAGAAGGCCCTGCTCCGCCTGGAGCTCTCCGCGTCCGTGTGGATCCCCTACGAGACGAGCGACGGCTTCCTCGCCGTCCGCACCTGGCTGCGCCCCGAGCACGCGGAGGCGGTCGCGGTGCGCGTGGAGGACGACGCGGTGACGGTCACGGTGCGGCCGTACGGGGTCGAGCTGGGGGAGGGCGCGGAGCTCGTCGCCCGACTGCGGGGCGGCGACGGCTCGGTGGGCGACGTCCGCGCGCCCCTGTCCGCCGCGGACGGCGTCGCGCGGCTTCCGTACGGCGTGATGTGGCAGCGCCGTGCGGAGGAACAGGACCTGTGGGACCTGTCCATCCGCCCGGCGGCCGGGGCGCCCCTGCTCCGAGTGGGCCGTCTGGCCGGGGACTTCGCGGATCGCAAGGGCGTCGACACGTTTCCTGCGGCGGAGCGGGACGGGGTGCGGGTGCGGCCGTTCTTCACGGTGACGAACGATGTGACGCTGTCGGTGAAGGACGTGGTGGAGGGGGAGTAGTTCCCCCCGGTCCCGCCCCAACCCTCTTCCGCAGGGGCTGCGCCCCTTCGTAACCCGCCGGGGCGGGCCGCGTTCGGCGCGGCGGGCGGGGCTTCGCGCGGAGGGGCGGGGCTTCGCCCCTGCACCCCACCGGGGGCTCCGCCCCCTGGGCCCCCGTCCCTTGGGCTTACGTCCCGGGCTGTGCCCCCCTGGGCCTCCGTCCCGGCTCCGAGCCCTGGGCCCCGTCCCGGGCTCCGCCCCAGCACCCCCTCCCGGGCTGCGCCCCTGGCCCCCGAAGCGCCCTTCGGGCTCCCCCGGGGCCCCGGTCCTCGGAGTGCCGGACAGGCTGATTCAGCCCGTCCGGCGTTTGAGGACGAACGCGGCGCAGCCGCGTTGCCGGGGTCCGGGGCGGAGCATCGGGCAGGGGTGCAGGGGGCGCAGCCCCCGCCACCGCCCGGAGGGCGGTTCGGGGCCGGGGCTCGCCCCGGAGGAGACGGTGAAAGGGCGGGGCGGGGAGAAACAACCCCACCTGCACCACAACTCGCCCCTGTGACACAACCCTCACCCCCCACGCAGTACCTCCCGAAGACCCCGCACACCACCACCGGGAGAAACGATGCGCTTCTGGGGCTACCTCCTCCTCGCCCGCCGCGACCGCGCCCTCCCCGAGAGCCCGGTCCTCCGCCCGAGCCGCCACCACCTCCTCCCCACCGCCTCGTTCGGCGACGGCTGGCAGCTCTGGCACCACCCCCACCAGCCTGAACTCGGCCCCCACCAGCCCGAACTCGGCGACCTCGACGCCCTCGTCCGCGCCCTCGCCGACGAGACCGGCGCACCGGCCCTGGCCGCCTACGTGATGGAGAGCGACTGCGCCGTCGTCAGCGGCGCCGGCCCCGGCGGCGCGCCGTGGTCCGCCTGCCTGGGGCGCCGGGCCCTCGCGGGCTACATGGCCGATACGGGTCTGGCCCTCGACGAGCTCTTCCCCGATCCCCGCGCCGCCGCGGCGCACTGCTCGGCCTGGGCCGCCGCCGCGGGCCACACCGCGGACCCCGCCGAACTCGCGGCCGTCCTCACCGCCGAGCCCGAACCGCGCGTGGAGAACCTCTTCGAGGACCTGCTCGCGCACCTCGGGATAGACGGCGGCCGACGGCCGGGGCCGCCACCCCCCACAGGAGAGGCCCCGGCCGCCACCCGCTGCGAACCCCGGTGAGGCCCGCACTCCCTTCAGCGCCGGACGGCGGTTTTCCGTCACACCGGGTCCGTACCGGAGCCGTCCTGGACGGAGACGGCCCGCGGCCCGTAACGTGCGGGGCCGCGCGTGTCCTGTGGGGGGAGACGAAGAGATGCATCCGTGCGGTCACTGCCGGGCAGCCGCCGTGGGCCCGGACGGCCGGTGCGCGGCCTGCGGCGCGTATCAGCAGCAGTACCGGCAGCAGTACCGGCAGGCGTCGGATCCCCAGGGCTTCGCCGCTCTCGGCCCGCCTCCCGGGCTCGCCCCCGGCCCGCCACCGCCCGTGGCCCACACCGGTGTTGACCTCCGCCGTGGCCTGCGCCGCTCGCTCACCGCGCTGCTCACCCTGTCCCTGCTCGCCCTGCTGCTGCTCGCCGCCGCGCGGTTCCAGCAGCGCGGCGCGCTCGCGGACGTCGTCGCCGAGGGGCCGGACCTCACCGAGGGGACGGCGGAACGGGCCGACGCCGCGGACGCCTTCCACGCCTCGATGACCCTCGTCGCCGGCGTACTGGGACTCGGCACGGCGGCCCTGTGGGCGGCGTGGTTCCGCCGCGTCCGGCTCAACGCCGAGGTCCTGGCGCCCGGTTCGCACCGTTTCGGCAGCGGGTGGGCGGCCGGCGCGTGGTTCACGCCGGTCGTCAACCTCTGGTTCCCCAAACGGATCGCCAACGACATCTGGCGGGCCAGCGCACCCCCCGGCCCGCAGGGCCCGCCCAGGGGCCTGCTCAACGTCTGGTGGGTGTGCGCCGTCGTCGCCGGCGCGGTCAACGCCGCGACGACCACGGCGTACGTGCTGACCGAGCGGGATGACGCGCGCCGGCTGCGGACCCTGGCCGGCGCCAGCGCCTTCGGGTATCTGCTCTGCGCGGTCGCCGGCGTGCTCGCCCTGCTGGTCGTACGGCAGTTGACGCGGATGCAGGAGGAACGGGCCCTGGAGGCACTGTCGTACGAGACGTACCAGGCGTATCCGACGGCTCCGGCGGCGTATTCACCCGGCCCGTACGGCCCGTTGCCTCCGATGCCGTCGGCCCCGTACGGTCCTTCGTACGGCAATCCGTACGGCGGCCCGCAGGGCAATCCGTACGGCGGCGGACCTGCGGGTTACTGATCCATCAGTTCTGCAAGTGGTGCAGGATGTGGGTGTGCAGGGGGATGACGCTGAACTGACCGCCGCGGTACGCGCGGCACAGGGCGGTGACGACACGGCGTTCCGCACCGTCTACCGGTCCGTACAGCCTCGCCTGCTGGGGTACGTGCGCACACTCGTCGGCGAATCCGACGCGGAGGACGTGGCGTCCGAGGCGTGGCTCCAAATAGCCCGTGATCTGGGCCGGTTCACCGGCGACGCGGACCGATTCCGCGGCTGGGCGGCCAGGATCGCCCGCAACCGCGCGCTCGACCACCTACGGATGCGCGGCCGGCGTCCCGCCGTCGGCGGCGACGACAGCGAACTCGCGACCCGCGCCGGGAACGCGGACACGGCGGGGGAGGCCCTGGAGGCCCTCGGCACCGGCCGCGCCCTGGCCCTCATCGCCCGGCTCCCGCAGGACCAGGCCGAGGCCGTCGTCCTGCGCGTGGTCGTCGGCCTCGACGCCGCGACCGCCGCGGAGGTGCTGGGCAAACGGCCCGGCGCGGTCCGCACGGCCGCCCACCGGGGCCTGCGCAGGCTGGCCGAACTGATGACGACCGCGACGGAGACGACGGGAGGGACCGGGATGAACGGACGGGACGGGCAGGACGGACGGGACGGACGGGACGGCGTTCCGGGCCGGCACCGGTCACCCACCGGAGCGAGGCCCTCTCGCGGTGTGACGCGATTGCGTGCCCGGACGCAGAAGGACATGTGATGGCGGACGACCACGGGTGGGACCACGGCCCGACGGCCGAGGAGCACCGTGCGGCGCACGAACCCGATGACGAAGCGAGGGCCCGCGGCGTCATGGGTCCGAACTGCCGTGACGAGACGGCCGCGTTGAAGGCCCTGCGCACCCTCGTCGCCCCCCTGCCCGAGCCCGGCACCCCGCTCCCCGGCGAGGAGGCGGCGCTGTCCGCGTTCCGCGCGGCGCGGGCGGCAGGTGTGCGGACCCCCGGTCCGGGGGGCGGGCGCCGCACCGCCCGGCGCCGCCGTCCCGTGCGTGCCGCGCTCGTACTCGCCTTCGCCGGCTGCGCGTTGAGCGGTGTCGCCGTGGCCTCCGGACTCGTCGGGCTGCCCGCGCCGTTCGGGACCGAGGCCCGCGGCCCGGCGGCCGGGGAGGGACAGGTGGCCGCGAGCGCCGGCCCCGGCGCGCGGACCGGCCGTCCCGTCGACGCGTCCGGCCCGTCCCCGTCCCGCGTCCCGCGGGCGGACGACGGGCCGCTCCCGCCGCCCTCCGCGCACCCCGGCGGCCGTCGCGGCGCCGGCCCCGGCGGCGGTACGGCCGCGCCGGGCACGCCGTCCGGCGGAAGCCCCTCCGCGTCCTCGCCGCCGGACGAACGGCCGGAGAAGGACACGGACACGGGAACGGACAGGGACACGGGGACGAGGAGGAGGAAGGACGGCGACCCGCCGTCCCACGACGAGGACCGGGGCCACCGCCGCTGGGCGGCCCGCCTCTGCCGGGACTACCTCCTGGAGGGGAAATGGCGGGAAAGAGCCGACGAGGGCGCGGTGCGCACCCTCGAACGCGAGGCCGGCGGCCGGTCCGGCGTCCGCGGCTACTGCGAACAGCTGCTGCGCGACGAGAGGGGAAGGGAAGGGGACGAGGACGGGGGCGACGAGGCTCATGGCGGGCGGCACCCGTCCGGCCCGTCCGGCCCACCCGGCGACGGGAGCGGCGGGAGCGACGGGAGCGGCGGAAGCGCCCACCCGTCCGCCCCGGCCCAGGACCCCACCCCGGAGCCCACTCCGGACCCCGCCCCGTCCGTGACGTTTTCCGGCACCCCGGCGCTGTAGGGAGTGGGCCGACTGGTCATCGGCCGCGCGGGAGCCGCAGTTCCCCCCTTATTGCCGGCTCCGCGCACGGCGCGGGCGGGGCACATCCCCCGGCCCTGCCCGCGCTCCTCGCATCGGCCGACGGCGGCAGGCGTGTGCGCGTCCCCTGACACCCTCCTCCGCCCGCCGCTACAGTCCGGTGCCCGGGGCGGCGTTCGCACGGCGGGAGTCACTCATGGATCAGGCACCCCGGACCACCGAGTCCGGACTCGGCATCCGGCCCGTCTACGGGCCCGCCGACCTCGACGGCTGGGACCCCGCGGAACGGCTCGGCGAGCCCGGTTCGTACCCGTACACCCGCGGCATCCACCCCACCATGTACACCGGCCGCCCCTGGACGATGCGCCAGTACGCCGGGTTCGGCACCGCGGCCGAGTCCAACGCCCGCTACCGGCAGCTGATCGCCCACGGCGGGCACGGCCTCTCCGTCGCCTTCGACCTGCCCACCCAGATGGGCCACGACTCCGACGCGCCCCTCGCGCACGGCGAGGTCGGCAAGGTCGGCGTCGCCGTCGACTCGGTCGAGGACGTGCGGCTGCTCTTCGACGGCATCCCGCTCGACCGCGTCTCCACGTCGATGACCATCAACGCCCCGGCCGCGCTGCTCCTGCTCATGTACCAGATCGCCGGCGAGGAACAGGGCGTCGCCGCGGAGCAGTTGACGGGCACGATCCAGAACGACGTCCTCAAGGAGTACATCGCCCGCGGCACGTACATCTTCCCGCCCGCCCCGACGCTGCGCCTCACCTCCGACATCTTCCGCTACTGCCGCACCGCGATCCCCCGCTGGAACACCATCTCCATCTCCGGCTACCACATGGCCGAGGCGGGCGCCTCGCCCGCGCAGGAGATCGCCTTCACGCTCACCAACGGGATCGAGTACGTACGCGCCGCCGTCGCCGCCGGGATGGCCGTGGACGACTTCGCACCCCGCCTCTCGTTCTTCTTCGTCGCCCGCACGACGCTGCTGGAGGAGGTCGCCAAGTTCCGTGCCGCGCGCCGGATCTGGGCGCGCGTGATGCGGGACGACTTCGGCGCCCGCGCCCCGAAGTCGCAGATGCTGCGCTTCCACACCCAGACCGCGGGCGTCCAGCTCACCGCCCAGCAGCCGGAGGTGAACCTGGCGCGGGTCACGGTGCAGGGGCTGGCCGCCGTCCTCGGCGGCACCCAGTCCCTGCACACCAACTCCTACGACGAGGCCATCGCCCTCCCCGGCGCGAAGGCCGCCCGGCTCGCCCTGCGCACCCAGCAGGTCCTCGCCCACGAGACGGACGTGACCGCGACCGTCGACCCGTTCGCCGGTTCGTACGTCGTCGAGTCCCTCACCGACGAGCTGGAGGCGGCGGCCGTGGCGCTGATGACCCGCGTCGAGGACCTCGGCGGCGCCGTGGCCGCGATCGAGCGCGGCTTCCAGAAGGGCGAGATCGAGCGGAACGCGTACCGCATCGCGCAGGAGACCGAGAGCGGCGCACGCGTGGTCGTCGGCGTCAACCGCTACCGCCTGGACGAGGAGGAGCTGGCCGGGGAGGAGCCCTACGTCCCGCTGCGCGTGGACCCCGCGATCGAGACCCTCCAGCGCGAACGCCTCGCCGCGCTGCGCTCGCACCGGTCCGCGCGGGCCGTCGGCTCCGCCCTGACCGCGCTGCGCCGCGCCGCCACCACTCCTGAAGCGAGAACGTCCTCCCCCCGATGAAGGAGGCCCTGCGCGCCCCGTGCCACGGTCGGCGAGGTCTGCGGAGCCCTCCGGGAGGTATGGGGTTCCCACATCCCGACGGGAGACGTTCTGAACATTTGCGACACTTGAGGGATGTCCGCACCCCGCCGCAGCTGCCCCGTCTGCTCCCGAGAGATCGCCGTCGTCGGCGGGCCGCTACGCCCGCCACGACCCGCCGGGCCGCCGCGTCTCCTACGACCTCGTCTCTGCCCCCGGCTCCCGCCGTTCGGCGCCCCTCCTGGCGACCGAACCCCGGCTCTTCGACCCGGAGGAGCCGCCGATGGACGGGCAGGGGGAGCTCTTCTAACCGGCTGCGCAGTACGCGTCCCCGGACGGCCGCTTCCCGGTGGTGAGGTATGCGGTGACGGCCCGGTCGCCGCAGGCGTTCCCGTTGCCGAGGTAGACGCCGTGGCCGCCGCGGTCGACCGTGACGAGGCGGGCGCGCTGCCCCAGCGCCTCGCGCATCTTCAGGGCGCCGAAGTAGGGGGTCGAGGGGTCGCGCAGGTTCTGGATCATCAGGATGTCGGACGGGCCCTCGGACGTGAGCCGGACGGGCTTCTCGGCGGCGTCGTTCTTCCAGAACGCGCAGGGGGTGATGCCCACCGGCATCCCCGCCGTCAGCGGGTACCGGGCCCGGTCGGCGGCCACGTCACGGGCGTACGAGCGGACGGAACGCGGCCAGCGGACGTCGTTGCAGATGGTGGCCACCGTGACGGCCGCGTCCTCGTCGGGCGCCGGGTGCGCGAGGAACGGCGGCAGGACGGGCGTCCGCCGCGGGTCGCGGGCCGCCCGGACCAGCTCGGCGAACCCCTCGAACTCGTTCCCGTACAGCGTCTGCTGCAACGCCTGGCGCAGTCGGTTGCCGGTCAGCGGCGGGCCCGGGACCAGGACCGGCTTCCCGTCCTCGCCGCGCTCCTCCACGACCGCCG
>NZ_BAAAXZ010000027.1:0-22524 GCF_039535865.1 Streptomyces thioluteus | reverse complement strand
GACGGCAGGTGCATCGCGACTACGCGCTCACTTACGCGTCTTCTCGGCGGCAGCGCCACCGTCAGCGTACCCCTTCGGTCCCTCCCTCGTCCCGACACCGTCACCGCTTCCGCGGCGCTCGCGGTCAGCCATTGGAATTATACTCTCTCTCTGTTACGTCTGCTAGCTCCGAGAACGGGGCTTAGACTTCAGCGATCTTCGTCGGGGCGTCCCGCCAGAGCGCAATGACGCCCGGCGTACAGGTTGCCACGCGCGCGGTCGAACACGACGCCTCGACCCCGGCGGCCTTGGCGCGCTACGCCCCACGCTCGTGCACGCAGAGGCGCCTCAACCTTCTATGCTCCTGGGCGCTCTGTCGCCTCGCCACGACGATCGACGCGTCCAGTGGGACGCCGACGCCAGGGTGTGACCTCTTGAGGTCTGTCGATGACTGGCGGGTGATGCCACCACGGTGGACGCGTCACCACGCAGGCGAGGGCGCTCCAGCCGTACCGAAAGGTGTACTCTCGGACTACGGATGTGACGGCGCTGCTTGGCGGCGCGCTGTACGCTGTCGCCCTTAGCAATCTTGACACGTATGGCATGAGTCGTACTTACCAGCCTTTCGCGACTATGCGGCGGAGTGACTTCGCCCTCGTACTGACGCCCTTGCCTTGTACGGGTCGGGCTCCGCAGCTTGCGGATGTTCGCGGCAGAACCTCGCCGACCTTCTGCTTGTCGATGCCCTCGACAGTCAGCTGGTCGGGACTCACCTGAAGGTGATGCCTCGGGGCCTCGATCAGGATCGGGTGGCTGTACCCAGGGCGCGAACTCAACGGTTGAGCCCTTCGCCTGTACGCGGTTACCGCACCGCTGATCTCGAGCTTCTTGCGTAGCCCTGGGTCACGCCGGTGATCATGTCGCCACCAGCGTGCGGGACAGACCGTGCAGGGCCTTGCTCTGACGCTCGTCGTGCGGCGGGTGACGTTCAGAACGCCGTCCTCACCCTTGGCGATCGCGATGGCGCCGAGAGCTCGAGGGAGAGGGAGCCCTTGGGGCCCTTCACCTGAACCGAGCGGCCATCGATGGTGACGTCCACACCGCGGGAACCTGGATGGGCAGCTTGCCAATACGCGACATTAGCTATTCCTCCGTTCCGCATTACCAGACGTACGGCGAGGACTTCCCACCCACGCCCTTCTGCTGCCTGCTGACGGTCAGGAGACCGTGACGTGGAGATGATCGCCACGCCAGGCCCCGAGGACCTTCGGCAGGTTGTGGACTTTGCGTAGACCCGGAGGCCCGGCTTCGAGATCCGCTTGATGCCCGCGATGGAGCGCTCACGGTTCGGACCGAACTTCAGGTCGACGACGAGGGACTTGCCGACCTCGGCGTCCTCGACCTTCCAGCCGGCGATGTAGCCCTCCTGCTGCA
Organism: Streptomyces thioluteus; assembly: GCF_039535865.1. Lineage (NCBI taxonomy): Bacteria > Bacillati > Actinomycetota > Actinomycetes > Kitasatosporales > Streptomycetaceae > Streptomyces > Streptomyces thioluteus. The sequence continues at coordinate 21,111 of NZ_BAAAXZ010000027.1, read as the reverse complement.
GGATCTCGGCGATGTGCGCCTTGATCTTGCTGTGGGGCATGGCCACGGAGTCGTGGTAAGCCGAGTTCGCGTTCCGCAGACGGGTCAGCATGTCTGCGATCGGATCGGTCATGGTCATGTTTGGCCTTCGGCCTCTCTCGCCGGGGTTTCCTATGTGCGCCATCCCTCTCCCCGATCTGGGTCGGGACGGGTGCGGCGCGGGGACCTACGGCGTAGTAAGACGAATTGGGCAGCGGGGGCCCAACCCTTCAACTCTACGCGAGTATCGGGAAGGGCTCCCGCGTCCAGATTGCTTACCGAGAGTCCTGGTCAACCCAACTGGGTTGTTACCAGGAGCTCTTGGTCACGCCCGGCAGCTCGCCACGGTGAGCCATCTCACGAAGGCACACGCGGCAGAGGCCGAACTTGCGGTAAACGGAGTGCGGCCGGCCGCAGCGGTTGCAGCGGGTGTACGCGCGGACCGAGAACTTCGGCTTGCGCGCGGCCTTAGCGATGAGGGACTTCTTCGCCATCTCGCTCACGCCTCCTTGAACGGGAAGCCGAGGTGACGAAGGAGGGCGCGGCCCTCGTCGTCGTTGGTCGCCGTGGTGACCACGGTGATGTCCATACCCCGGACGCGGTCGATCTTGTCCTGGTCGATCTCGTGGAACATGACCTGCTCCGTGAGACCGAGGTGTAGTGCCACGGCCGTCGACTGCTTGGGGACAGCGGGAAGTCGCGGATGCGCGGGAGCGCGAGCGACAGGGTGCGGTCCAGGAACTCCCACATGCGGTCGCCACGGAGGTGACGTGGGCACCGATCAGGCTGGCCCTCACGCAGCTGTGAACTGCGCGATGGACTTGCGAGCCTTGGTGACGGCGGCTTCTGCCGGTGATCGTGGTGAGGTCGCGGATGGCGCCGTCGATCAGCTTGGAGTCGCGGGCGGCGTCGCCCACACCCATGTTGACCACGATCTTGGTCAGGCCGGGAACCTGCATGACGTTCTCGTAGGAGAACTCCTCACGCAGCTTGCGCCGAGATCTCTCGCGGTAGCGCTGCTTGAGACGCGGCGACGTGGTGGGTGCAGTCATCAGATGTCCTCACCGGTGCGCTTGGCAACGCGGATCTTGTTCCGTTGTGTCGTCGACGGTTAACCGACGCGGGTCGACGCCTCGTTCGTTGCCGTCCTTCTCACGACCAGCTGAACGTTGCTAGTGCACACGGCGGATCGGGCATCTGGTGGTCACCGATGCCTGGCGGCCTGGAGCGCTTGAGCGCGGTCTGGTACCCGGCTCGATTGGGTGCTGCTATCTTGATTTGGCCCGGTTGAGCACCCTCGACCAGCACGCGGCACTCGGCGGGGAAGGCCGCGATGGACCTTGCCTGCTCATGCCCTTCAGTCCCGTGCCGTGACATGACCTGGACCAGGTCGCCCTTGCTTCGATCTCACTGCTTAGCCAGCACACACTCCGGACGCGAGCGAGACGATCTTCATGACTTCTCTGGCGCTAGCTCGCGCACGACGCGGCCGAGAGATCGCGTGGTGCGACTGAGGGGTCACGCGCATCGTTCTTGAGGATGACGCGGCGCTTCTCGCGTCGAAGCGGCATGTACGCAGGCACGCCGGAGGCGGTCCGCTCCTGAGACGCGTGCGAACGATGACCGCCATTGACGACGTCCACCTCTTCACGTTGCCACGGGATACGCTGTCACACTTGACGGTGGCGAGCGATGACAGTCACCGTATGCCCGCGATAGCGCGTCGACCGCGAGCCACGAGCATATAGGACACGGCATGCAAGGACTTTCACCTTGGCACCAGTGTTGTCGGCGACGCACGCGATCAGTCGCGACTCCTGCTGGATCACACGCTCTCTCTCCGTATCGTCTACGCCGGTTCCGCGGGAGTGGCGCTCACAGCAGAGCAGGCCCGGACGTCCGAAGCCTCCCCGGCGGAACTGTCCTGCCGAGGAAGACCCGCAAGCGAAGTACGTACGGACGGAATTCCCTGCGCGGAATTACCTACTTGGCCTTCTCGAGGATCTCGACGACGCGCGCCACAGCGCTTCGGGCGCCGACAGCGACCGGTCTCACTGAGGAGGACATGCGGTCGCGACGTGGCAGCCGCGGCGTTCTGCTCGTCGTGTCGCCTTGGCAAGCATCGTTCAAGATACGGCGGTATGACCTTGCGCGTACAGCGACCGTGCTTGAAGGCGGTCCTCGACGGCGACGACGACGTCTGTCCATCTTGTCGCTGACGACGAGACCCACGCGCGGGGCTCTGTGCGGAAACCGCGCGCCTCACGCGCTCGTCTCAGGCCACGCTTCTGCTCTCGCTCATCAGGCGCGCGCACTCCACCGCGTCTCGCAGGCCCAGCATCGACGCTTCGCGCATCCAGGGTGCAGATACCTGCGCGATGTCCTTGCGGAGCGGCCTTCAGCCGACCGTGGCTTCTCGAGCTGGCCGCGTCGCCGCCTGGAAGCGAGGTTGAACAGCTCTTCCTTGGCCATTCGCGGAGCTTCGCGACGCAGCCTCCTCGTCAGTCAGGTCGCCGCAGCTCGGCACGCCTCTCGGATACCGAGCGTGCGCCATCACGACATCACCTGCCTCGCGCTTGCCGACAAATCGCGGGCACTTCATCAGGCAGCTTGTAGCGGCTGCGCGAGTGAGGCCTCACGGCCGCGACCTCTCGTTCTGGGAAGGACAGCTCTGACACACATGACCCGGCCCGGGTGTGACGTCGCAGACTCCACCACTCCGGCGAACCCTTACGGAACCACACATGCGTCTCACGGGCGGCTTCTCTGGTGAGGGACGGGTCCGGTAGATGTTGGATCCTAGACTCTTGCACAGCCACACGCTTGATGTGGCGAGTGTACATGGCGATACGAGGCGCAATCGATCTGGCGCGGTGCGTCACGTAGCCGGGTGAGGGCCTGGATGCCGTACGCACCGAGGCGAGCTCGGTGCCACCCTTGGCCATGGCCGTTCGCGCTTGGGTGGTGCTAGCTTGCGGTGCTTGACCCTGCGAGGGATCAGCATGTCGGTCAGGCCTCCGTATCCGGTGGACTCAGCCGGAGCAGCGGCAGCGGGCCTCGCCTTGGGGGCCTCGGCAAGCGGCGTTCTGCTGCGGCTTGCGGCGCGCGAGCCGCGCACCGCCTCGCCAGCCACGGCCACAGGGCCGACGGTCGCCGGCCGCCACAGGGACGGCGCGGTTGCCGCGCCACGGGCGGCGGCGTATCTCGTGCGCGGACCTCGGCGATGTTCTTGACGTCGCCCTTGTAGATCCAGACCTTCACGCCGATGCGGCCGAGGTGGTCTTGGCCTCGAAGAAGCCGTAGTCGACGTTCGCGCGGCGGAGCGTGTGCAGGGCACACGGCCCTCGCGGTAGAACTCCCGAGCGGGACATCTCGGCGCCGCCGAGACGGCCACCACACTGGATCTTGATGCCCTTGGCGGCCGGCCTCATCGTCGACTGCATGCTCTTACGCATGGCGCGACGGAAGGAGACGCGGGAGACAGCTGCCTCTGCGACGGCCTGGGCCACCAGCTGAGCGTCGACGCTCGGGTTCTTGACCTCGAGGATGTTCAGCTGGACCTGCTTGCCGGTCAGCTTCTCCAGCTCGCCGCGGATGCTGGTCCGCCTCTGCGCCGCGGCGGCCGATGATGCGATGCCCGGACGAGCGGTGTGGATGTCAACGTGACGCGGGTCGCGCGGTGCGCTCGATCTCAACCTTCGAGATACCGGCGCGCTCCATGCCCTTCGTCATCATGCGACGAATGCAACCGTCTTCCTTGACGTAGTCCTTGTACAGCTTGTCGCGTACCAGCGGGACTTGAAGTCTTTGCGTGGATGATGCCGAGCCGGGACCTCCGTGCGGTTTAACCTCTGGCGCTTACCGTTCCTTCCTTGCTGCTGACGACCACGGTGATGTGGCTGGTCCGCTTGCGGACCGGTAGGCACGGCCCTGAGCACGCGGACGGAACCGCTCAGCGGTCGGCCCTCGTCCACGAACTGCTCGCTGATGTACAAGCGACGACAGCGCCGTGTGGCGTAGTCTGTGCAGCGGCGTTGGCATGGCGCTGTCCACTAGCACCTGCCACCGTGTCACGCTTCTTGCGAGCCTTGCTGGGCGAACGCAGGACGCCTGAGCTCGTGGCGTCCATCGCCACGGATGAGGTCGCACCACGCGGCGGGCCATCATGGGCGTGACGGCGGATGTACCGCGCTGGGCCCTGGCTTCCATGGTTGTCCCTTCGGTGTCAGTCATAGTCGTTCGCACCCCGCTTAGCGGCGCTTCGACTTGCGGTCGTCCTTGACGTGGCCGCGGAAGGTGCGGGTCGGCGAGAACTCGCCGAGCTTGTGGCCGACCATCGACTCGGTGACGAACACCGGGACGTGCGTCTTGCCGTTGTGCACCGCGAGCGTGTGGCCGAGCATGGCCGGCACGATCATGGAGCGACGGGACCAGGTCTTGATGACGTTCTTGGTACCGGCTTCGTTCTGAGCGTCCACCTTCTTGAGGAGGTGTCCGTCGACGAAGGGTCCCTTCTTGAGACTTACGCGGCATCTAAACCCGCTCCTAGCGCTTCTTGTTCGTCTTGCGGCGGCGGACGATGTACTTGTTGCTCGCCTTCTTGGAGAACGAGTACGACCCTCCTTCTGACCCCACGGGGAGACCGGGTGGCGACCACCGGAGGTCTTGCCCTCACCACCACCGTGCGGGTGGTCAACCGGGTTCATGCGCGACACCGGCGGACGGTCGGGCGAACGCCCTTCCAGCGCATACGGCCGGCCTTGCCCCAGTTGATGTTCGACTGCTCGGCGTTGCCGACCTCGCCGACAGTGGCGCGGCAGCGGACGTCGACCAGGCGGATCTCACCGGACGGCATGCGCAGGTGGGCCATGACGCCCTCCTTCGCCAGCAGCTGCACGGAGGAACCGGCGGAGCGGGCGATCTTCGCACCGCCGCCGGGACGCAGCTCGATGGCGTGGATGGTCGTACCCACGGGGATGTTGCGCAGCGGCAGGTTGTTGCCCGGCTTGATGTCGGCCGTGGGGCCGTTCTCGATCCGGTCGCCCTGGCCGAGGGCCCGCGCGGCGCGATGATGTAGCGCTTCTCGCCGTCCACGTAGTGGAGCAGCGCGATGCGCGCGGTGCGGTTCGGGTCGTACTCGATGTGAGCGACCTTGGCCGGCACGCCGTCCTTGTCGTGACGACGGAAGTCGATCACGCGGTAGGCGCGCTTGTGGCCACCACCCTGGTGGCGAACGGTCACACGACCGGCGTTGTTACGGCCGCCCTTGCTGTGCAGGGGGCGGACCAGCGACTTCTCCGGCGTGGACCGCGTGATCTCGACAAAGTCGGCGACGCTGGAGCCACGACGGCCCGGGGTCGTCGGCTTGTACTTGCGGATACCCATTTCTCAGTCCTCGTCCGATTTCCGGACGATCCAGACCGCCCTTAGGCGGTCGGACCGCCGAAGATGTCGATTCGGTCGCCCTCGGCGAGGGTCACGATGGCGCGCTTGGTGTTGGCACGCTTGCCGAAACCGGTCTTGGTGCGCTTGCGCTTACCCTGCCGGTTGATCGTGTTGACCCCGGTGACCTTGACCGAGAAGACCGCCTCGACGGCCTGCTTGATCTGGGTCTTGTTGGCGCGCGGGTCGACGATGAACGTGTACTTGTTCTCGTCCAGCAGCGCGTAGCTCTTCTCGGAGACGACCGGCTTGACCAGGAGGTCGCGCGGGTCCGAGAACGTCTTGCTGGTGACGACGGCCTCAGTCATCAGGCCTCGCTCCCTTCGGTCTCAACGGCCTTGGGGCCAGACACGAAGGACTCGAAGGCGGCCTGGGTGAAGACCACGTCGTCGGAGACGAGCACGTCGTACGTGTTCAGCTGGCCCGGCTCCAGGATGTGAACCTGGGGCAGGTTGCGGGCGGAGAGCCACGCGGCCTCGTCGGACCGGTCGGCGACCAGGAGCACGTTCTTGCGCTCCGAGATCTTGCCGAGCAGGACCTTGGCGGCCTTGGTGGAAACCGCACCCTCGACCACGCCGGAAACGACGTGGATGCGGGAGTGGCGCGCCCGGTCGGTGAGGGCACCGCGCAGGGCGGCGGCCTTCATCTTCTTCGGGGTCCGCTGCGAGTAGTCACGCGGCACGGGACCGTGCACGACGCCACCACCGGCGAACTGCGGCGCGCGGGTCGAACCCTGACGGGCGCGACCGGTGCCCTTCTGGCGGTACGGCTTCTTGCCACCGCCGCGGACCTCGCCACGGGTCTTGGTCTTGTGCGTGCCCTGACGGGCAGCGGCCAGCTGGGCGACGACGACCTGGTGGATCAGCGGAACGCTGACCTTCGCGTCGAAGATCTCCGAGGGGAGCTCGACGGTCCCGGCCTTGTCGCCTGCCGGCGAAAGGATGTCAATGGTGCTCATCGTTACCTCAGGCCCCCTTGGCCGCGGTACGGACCAGGACGAGGCCGCCGTTCGGACCAGGAACCGCGCCCTTGATGAGGAGCAGGCCCTTCTCCGCGTCAACGGCGTGGACGGTCAGGTTCTGGGTGGTGACCCGCTCGTTGCCCATGCGGCCCGCCATGCGGAGGCCCTTGAACACACGGCCCGGGGTGGCGCAGCCACCGATCGAACCGGGGGAGCGGTGCTTGCGCTGGGTGCCGTGCCCGGCGCCGAGGCCACGGAAGTTGTGGCGCTTCATGACACCGGCGAAGCCCTTGCCCTTGCTCTTGCCGGTGACGTCAACCTTGACGCCCGACTCGAACACGGCGGCGGTGATCTCCTGGCCGAGCGTGTACTCGCTGGCGTCAGCGGTACGCAGCTCCACCAGGTGGCGGCGCGGGGTGACGTCGGCCTTGGCGAAGTGACCCTTGAGGGGCTTGTTCACCTTGCGCGGGTCGATCTCGCCGAAGGCGATCTGGACCGACTCGTAGCCGTCGCTGTCGTTGGTGCGGACCTGGGTGACGACGCAGGGCCCGGCCTTGACGACGGTCACCGGGACGACACGGTTGTTCTCGTCCCAGACCTGGGTCATGCCGAGCTTCTCGCCCAGGACGCCCTTAATGTTCTTAGCCATCTCGCGCGTCACCTCAGAGCTTGATCTCGATGTCGACGCCAGCCGGCAGGTCGAGTCGCATGAGCGAGTCAACCGTCTTCGGCGTGGGGTCGAGGATGTCGATGAGGCGCTTGTGCGTGCGCATCTCGAAGTGCTCGCGCGAGTCCTTGTACTTGTGCGGCGACTTGATGACGCAGTACACGTTCTTCTCAGTGGGCAGCGGCACCGGGCCCGCGACCGACGCACCAGTGCGGGTCACCGTCTCGACGATCTTCTTCGCCGAGGAGTCGATGACCTCGTGGTCGTAGGCCTTGAGCCGGATGCGGATCTTCTGTCCCGCCATGGCTACTCAGTAGTCCTGTCTCTCGTAACGCTCCGGAACTCGGCGGGCTGTGCGGCCGCACGGCCCCTCCCCACTCCACCTCCGACCCACGCGGTCGGGCGTGTCGCGCCCCTTCCAGCAGATCTCCCCGAAGGAAGATCCCTGCTCAAGGGGTTTGTGGGGGAAGAACACCCACCGAGTGCCTGGTTGGGGCCCCGCTGACACTTCCCGGAAGATTCCCGTACTTCCACCCCTACACCTCTCGATGTACAGCATGGGGTGACGAGTACTGCGGGACTCGCTTCCAGTCCTCCCGGCGGGAGGCGCGCAGCATCGGCACTCAACCGAGCAACCTGAACAGTGTGCCATACGGGTCCGAAGCGGCGCCAATCGAAGCCGAAGACGGTACCTCCACCGGCGCAGATGTCAAACCGCCTGGCCGACATTCCCGGCCAGAACGGTCATCTCCCGCCGAAGATCCTCTAAGGGTCGCCCCGCCACGCCATGGTGCCCAATCCCGGGCCGCCCCCCATCGGGGGACCAGGCTTTGTCACGACTTGGGCAACCCGCCGGGCCTCTTCCCCGTCCCTTCACACAGCTGGGGGGCGCTGGACAACGAAGCGGAGTCAGGTAGTTGAACATCTCACAGCGCAGAGCCGTTCCGTACCAGAACGCTCGTCCGGTCCCGCGCCGGGCTGTGCTCGCCGGAATCGCGGCCGTGACCGCCGTCACGGCCGCGGGATGCAGTGACAGCGGATCCGGCCGGGGCGCCGCCCGCCCCTCCCCCGTCCGCGCCGTGGACCCGCGGTCCACCCGGCCGTTCGACGACCCCAAGGGCCCGCTGCTGCTCCAGGTCATGGCCCACCCCGACGACGACCTGTTCTTCATGAACCCCGACGCCCAGCACCTGGTGCGGGCGGGCGTGCCCGTGGTCTCCGTCTACGTGACGGCCGGCGAGGCCATAGGGCAGAACTGGGTCGAGGGCATGCCCCCCGCGCAGAAGAAGCACCACGACAAGGCCGCCTACTCCTCCTCGCGCCACCAGGGCCTCCGCCAGGCCTACGCGGTGATGATCGGCAAGGACCGCTTCACCCGGTGGGGACAGATCCGTCATGGACCTGCCGGGCGGCGTCAAGGCCGAGACCAACGAGCTCACGGCCGACGGCCGCCGGGTGCGGCTGGTCTTCCTCAACATCGCGATGCTCTCCGAGCACAACACCCGCCTCCCCCAGCTGTGGAACGAGGTGGGGGCGCGGATGGAGTCGCTGGTGGCCAAGGGCTCGCCGTGCACCACGGTCAGCACCTACCGGCACAGCACCCTGGTGGACGCGCTGGCCGCGATCATGGACCGCTTCCGCCCCACCGTGGTCCACACCATGGACCCCGACCCGGACTTCCAGGTCCACGACGCCACGCACCCCAAGGACAACGACTACGGGGCGTGCTCCGACCACCGCGACCACACCCCGACCGCGCTCTTCACCTGGAAGGCGCTCTCCCAGTGGGTCGCCGACGCGACCAAGCGGGGCGGGCACCCGCCGCGCTTCGTCACCACGTCCTTCCGCGGCTACTACAACCAGCGCTGGCCGCACGGCCTCCCCAAGGAGATCGTCGAGCAGAAGCACCGGCTGGTCCGCGAGTACGGCGGCGAGCCGACCTGGCACTGCGGCAACGACGGCGGCTGCGGCGACTACGGCCAGGGCGGCGACCGCCCGCTGAAGAACCGCAAGGGCTGGATCCGCTCCACCCACTACCGGCACCCGGGCGCGACGCCCGTCGTCGACAGCGACAAGTCCGGGCGCCTGGAGGCGTACGGGGTGCTCGGCCTGCACGCCGTGCGCTGGCAGGAGACCTCGCCGGGCAGCGGCCGCTGGGGCGCCCCGCAGAACCTCGGCGGCGGCCCCCTGGCCCCCGCGCTCGCCACGGTCCTCGACTCCGCCGGCCGCCGCCTCGTCTTCGCGATGCGCTTCTCGGCCCTGGAGGGCGAGGGACGCGCCGACACCCGCGAGATCGTCGCCCTGGGGCAGCGCTCCCCCGGCGGCCCCTTCACGGCCTGGACGGGCCTCGGCAACCCGGAGCACCACCCCGACCGCGGCCGCCGCGTCGGCATGCCGGCCGCGGCCGCCACCCCCGACGGCCGCGTCCATCTCTTCGTCCGCAACGCGGGCAAGGGCGTCTCCACGCGCGTCCGCGAGCCGAACGGCAAGTGGGGCAAGTGGCGCAACCTGGGCGGCCAGGAGATCCAGGAGGGCCTGACGGTCCTGCTGGACCGCGACCACTGCGTCCACGTCTTCGGCGCGGGCCGCGACACGGTCCACCACTGGGCCCAGGAGTCCCCCGGCGCGCCCATGCGGTTCCTGCCGCTGGACGGGCTGCCGCAGCCGGCGGGCGACCCGGTCGCGGCATCCGTCGGCCCCGACGGAAAGGTGACGGTCGTGTACCGCGAGCCGGCGTCCGCGGAGCCGGCGGCGTACCGCCTCACGGGCGGCTCGGACGTCGAGCGGCTGGACCGCTCGGCGGTCCGCGACCTGCGCGGCTACGGCGCGCTCACGGCCGTCCCGCTCCCCCGGCGCGGCCACGACGACGCCCTGATGGTCCTGGGCCGCGCCCTGGACGGCCACGCGCAGCTGACGGACGCCGCCTCGGACGACGCGCACCCGACGGTCGTACGCGACCGCCCGGTCCCCGTCGGCACACCGTCCCTGCACGCGGACGGCGCGCAGCGCCTGGCGGTGGTGGCGATGGGCGCGGACGCGGCGCCCTGGATCTGGCGCCAGTAGGAGAAGCCCCTCGCCCCGCCCTTTCACCGTTTCCTCCGGGTCTCCGCCCCGGGGCCCGACACCGCGCTCCGCGCGGTCAGGGCGGAGCTCCGCCCCGGACCCCGCAATGCGGCTCCGCCGCATTGTCCTCAAGCGCCGGACGGGCTGATTTCGGGGCTCCGCCCCGGAGGAAACGGTGAAAGGGCGGGCCAGGGGCACCTCCCCGCGAAGCCAACGCACCCGCACCCACCCACGCAAAAGGGCCCGTACACCAAGGTGTACGGGCCCTCCGCTCGACCGCTAGGTCAGACCACAGGCAAGTCGCAAAACTTACTTGTTGATCTTGGTGACCTGGCCGGCGCCGACGGTGCGGCCGCCCTCACGGATGGTGAAGCGCAGGCCCTCCTCCATCGCGACCGGCTGGATCAGGGAGACGGACATCTCGGCGTTGTCGCCGGGCATGACCATCTCCGTGCCCTCCTTGAGGGTCACAACACCGGTCACGTCAGTCGTACGGAAGTAGAACTGCGGACGGTAGTTGTTGAAGAACGGGGTGTGACGGCCACCCTCGTCCTTCGACAGGATGTAGGCCGTGGCCTCGAACTCGGTGTGCGGGGTGACCGAACCCGGCTTGATGATGCACTGGCCGCGCTCGACGTCCTCGCGCTTGATGCCACGGAGGAGCAGACCGACGTTCTCACCGGCCTGGCCCTCGTCGAGCAGCTTGCGGAACATCTCGATGCCGGTGACCGTGGTGGTGGTCTTCTCGGTCTTGATGCCGATGATGTCGACGGTCTCGTTGACCTTCAGGACACCACGCTCGATACGACCGGTGACGACGGTGCCACGACCGGTGATCGTGAAGACGTCCTCGATCGGCATCAGGAACGGCTTGTCGACGTCACGCTCGGGCTGCGGGATGTTCTCGTCGACAGCGTTCATGAGGTTCATGACCGACTGGCCCCACTCGGCGTCGCCCTCGAGCGCCTTCAGCGCCGAGACCTTGACGACCGGAGCGTCGTCGCCCGGGAACTCGTACTCGTTGAGGAGCTCACGGACCTCGAGCTCGACGAGCTCCAGGATCTCCTCGTCGTCCACCATGTCGGCCTTGTTCAGGGCGACAACGATGTACGGAACGCCGGACTGGCGGGCCAGGAGCACGTGCTCCTTGGTCTGCGGCATCGGACCGTCGGTCGCGGCGACCACGAGGATCGCGCCGTCCATCTGGGCGGCACCGGTGATCATGTTCTTGATGTAGTCCGCGTGACCCGGGCAGTCAACGTGGGCGTAGTGACGCGACTCGGTCTGGTACTCGACGTGCGCGATCGAGATGGTGATACCGCGCTGCCGCTCCTCGGGCGCCTTGTCGATCTGGTCGAACGGCGTGAAGGGGTTCAGCTCCGGGTGAGCGTCGTGCAGCACCTTGGTGATGGCCGCGGTAAGAGTGGTCTTACCGTGGTCAACGTGACCGATGGTGCCGATGTTGACGTGCGGCTTAGTCCGCTCGAACTTCGCCTTCGCCACGGGTTCCTCCTGGGAGTTTCTGTACGCCTTACTTCGTCGGCGCCAGGGATCTTTGCTGGGATGCCGCCCGCCGGGGCATCCGCCGCAGACCGGAAGAGAGCCGAATGAACTGCTTTCTCACGATTCACGGCGGTATGCCCCGACGTTCGGTGTCAAGCCTAAAGCGTCAGTCTCGTCTGTGGAGACGGGAGCTGATTACTCGCCCTTGGCCTTCGCGATGATCTCCTCGGCGACGTTCCGCGGAACCTCGGCGTAGGAGTCGAACTGCATCGAGTAGCTTGCGCGACCCGAGGTCTTGCTGCGGAGGTCTCCGACGTAGCCGAACATCTCCGACAGCGGAACCAGGCCCTTGACGAGCTTGGCGCCGTGACGGTCCTCCATGGCCTGGATCTGGCCACGGCGGGAGTTGATGTCACCGATGACATCGCCCATGTAGTCCTCGGGGGTGGTGACCTCGACGGACATCATCGGCTCGAGCAGAGCCGGAGACGCCTTGCGAGCACCCTCCTTGAACGCCATGGAACCGGCGATCTTGAACGCGAGCTCGGAGGAGTCGACGTCGTGGTAGGCACCGTCGAGCAGCGTCACCTTGACGCCGGTCAGCGGGTAGCCGGCCAGAACACCGAACTCCATGGCCTCCTGGCAACCGGCGTCCACGGACGGGATGTACTCCCGCGGGATGCGGCCACCGGTGACCTTGTTCTCGAACTCGTAGCCGTCGCCCTCGAGGGGCTCGATCGCCATCTGCACCTTGGCGAACTGGCCGGAACCACCAGTCTGCTTCTTGTGCGTGTAGTCGATACGCTCGACGGCCTTGCGGATCGTCTCGCGGTACGCGACCTGCGGCTTGCCGACGTTGGCCTCGACCTTGAACTCACGGCGCATACGGTCGACCAGCACGTCGAGGTGCAGCTCGCCCATACCCGCGATGATGGTCTGGCCCGTCTCCTCGTCCGTGTGGACCTGGAAGGAGGGGTCCTCCTCCGCGAGACGCTGGATGGCGACACCCAGCTTCTCCTGGTCACCCTTGGACTTGGGCTCGATGGCGACCTGGATGACCGGCGCCGGGAAGTCCATCGACTCCAGGATCACCGGGTTCGCGGCGTCGCAGAGGGTCTCACCGGTGGTGGTCTGCTTCAGACCCATGACGGCGACGATGTCACCGGCACCCACCGACTCGATCTCCTCACGCTTGTTCGCGTGCATCCGGTAGATCTTGCCGATGCGCTCCTTCTTGCCCTTGACGGAGTTCTGCACCTGGGTGCCCGCCGTCATGCGGCCCGAGTAAACCCGGACGAAGGTGAGCTTGCCGAGGTGCGGGTCGCTCATGATCTTGAACGCAAGGCCCGCGAACGGCTCGTCGTCGGACGGCTTGCGCTTGACGATCTCGTCGGCGTTGCTGACCGCGTGGCCCTCAACGGCCTCGATGTCCAGCGGCGACGGCAGGTAGCGCACGACCGCGTCGAGCAGGGGCTGAACGCCCTTGTTCTTGAACGCGGTGCCACAGAACACCGGGGTGACGGTGACGGAGTCGCCGCCGCCCTTCGACGCGAGGGTGATGCGGCGGATGGCCGCCATCAGCTGCTCCTCGGTGGGCTCCTTGCCCTCCAGGAACAGCTCCATCATCTCTTCGTCGTTCTCGGCGACGCCCTCGAGGAGCTTGCCGCGCCATTCCTCGGCAGCCTCGGTGTGGGTGTCCGGGATGTCGACGACGTCGTACATCTCGCCCTTGGCGGCCTCGGCGGACCAGACCAGCGCCTTCATCTGGACGAGGTCGACCACGCCCTTGAAGTCGGCCTCGGCACCGATCGGCAGCTGCATGACCAGCGGAACCGCGCCCAGGCGGTCGACGATCATGTCGACACAGCGGTGGAACTCGGCACCGGTGCGGTCCAGCTTGTTCACGAAGCAGATGCGGGGCACGCCGTAACGGTCGGCCTGACGCCAGACCGTCTCGGACTGCGGCTCAACACCGGCAACGCCGTCGAACACCGTCACGGCACCGTCGAGCACGCGCAGCGAACGCTCCACCTCGACGGTGAAGTCGACGTGGCCCGGGGTGTCGATGATGTTGATGGTGTGGTCGACGTTGTTCAGCGGCCAGTGGCAGGTCGTCGCGGCAGACGTGATCGTGATGCCACGCTCCTGCTCCTGCTCCATCCAGTCCATGGTGGCAGCGCCATCGTGGACCTCACCGATCTTGTACGAAACACCGGTGTAGAACAGGATCCGCTCGGTGGTGGTCGTCTTGCCCGCGTCGATGTGGGCCATGATCCCGATGTTGCGGACCTTGGCCAGGTCAAGCGAAGTGGTGGCCATATGGCTCAGTCTTCTCTCGGTTCTCGATGGGGGTAGCGACTACCAGCGGTAGTGCGCGAAGGCCTTGTTGGACTCGGCCATCTTGTGCGTGTCCTCGCGCTTCTTGACCGCAGCGCCCAGGCCGTTGGAGGCGTCCAGGAGCTCGTTCATGAGACGCTCGGTCATCGTCTTCTCGCGACGGGCGCGGGAGTAACCGACGACCCAGCGGAGCGCGAGGGTGGAGGCGCGGCCCGGACGGACCTCGACCGGCACCTGGTAGGTCGCGCCACCGACACGGCGGGACTTGACCTCGAGGGCGGGCTTGACGTTCTCAAGCGCGCGCTTCAGCGTGATGACCGGGTCGTTGCCGGTCTTCTCGCGGAGACCCTCCATGGCGCCGTACACGATGCGCTCGGCGGTGGAGCGCTTGCCGTGCAGGAGGATCTTGTTGATCAGCGACGTCACCAGAGGGGAGCCGTAAACCGGGTCGATGATGACCGGGCGCTTCGGGGCGGGGCCCTTACGAGGCATTCTTACTTCTCCTTCTTGGCGCCGTAGCGGCTGCGAGCCTGCTTACGGTTCTTGACGCCCTGCGTGTCGAGGGAGCCGCGGATGATCTTGTAGCGAACACCCGGCAGGTCCTTCACACGGCCACCACGCACGAGCACGATGGAGTGCTCCTGCAGGTTGTGGCCCTCACCCGGAATGTAAGCGGTGACCTCGATGCCGCTGGTCAGACGCACACGCGCGACCTTACGGAGGGCCGAGTTCGGCTTCTTCGGGGTGGTCGTGAAAACACGCGTGCAGACGCCACGACGCTGGGGCGAACCCTCGAGTGCGGGCGTCTTGTTCTTCTCGACCTTGTCCTGCCGGCCCTTTCGGACCAGCTGCTGGATCGTAGGCACTACTTCTCCGGTTTCTGTGTGCCGATCACGATAAAACTAACCTGGAACGCGGCTCCGACCCACGCGGTCGGGCGTGTCGAGTACTGCAGACCTCCGCGCGAGGCGGATTGGTGCAGATTTCGGCGTCTTTGAACCGTTCGGGCCCCGTTGAGGACCGTTCGGGCCCGGCCTCTCATGCGGTCTGAAGGCACGCACAAGAGCCCAGGGACACCCCAGGCACAAGGTCAGAGCGTACCTACAGCATGGGCCACGGTCAAAACAAATGCACACGCGGAGGACGTACCGATGTGCCACATATGTCCAATGTTGACACCCGTACAGGGGTGCGGCACATCGGGACGCCCCGGCCCGACGCCGGGGCCGGTCCCGGCCCGACACCAGGTCGGCACCGGACCCGCACCAGGTCAGCGCCGGGTCGGCACCGGGTCAGCGCTGAGCCGAAGCGCCCCACTGCGCGCTGCGCGGATCGTCCGGCCGCGCGCCGCTGACCGCCAGGATCATCTCCGTCATCTCGACGAACTGCCGGCGGTGGGTCTCCGGGACGCCGAGCAGCTCGGCCGCCTGCGCGGGAGTGACCCGCTTCCCCTTGTTCCGCTCCTCCGCGTCCGGCAGCGGCAGGTCCTCCGGCTCGACCCGGCCGGACTGGATCAGCATGTCCCGCAGCCCGACCCCGAGCACGCGCGCCAGGGCCCGCATCGTCTCCAGGTCCGGCAGGCTCTGCCGCTGCAACAGCCGGGTCACCGCGGCGCGATGCACCCCGGCGTCCTCGGCCAGTCGTGACCTCCCGCCGCCGCGCGGGCTGTCGATGTCATACCCGCGGCGACGCATCAGATCCTCGACCCAGCTCGCGAACCGCTCCATCTCCGAGCCCTTTTCGCCCATAGCACGCTCCCTCCGCAGCACAGACCATACCGTCCGATCGCGCACGCAATAACCAGATTGACGTGCGTGTCCGCAACCGGCCACCCCGCCGAGGCAAATTCCTGCTCAACCGGTGCCCAACGCGCCGCACGGCGCGATCGCGCAGGGCACCTTCCGGATCACTTTGTTGCGCGCTCGCACGCAATCGGGCTACTGTTGATTGCGCAGCCGCAACAAGCAGTCCCGCCACCGCTCCACCCCATGCCCGATAGGGACCACCCGTCTCATGCCCGCACCCGCCTCCCTCCGCGCCTTCTCTCCCACCGACCCCGCCGACCTCGACTGGCGCGCCCGCGCCGCCTGTTCGGGCCTGCCCGCGCAGACCGTCTTCGCCCGCCGCGCCAAGGCCGCGCTCCCCGCCCTGCGCGCCTGCGCCGTCTGCCCCGTACGCCGCCCCTGCCTCGACGCCGTCGCCCCGGGCGACAACCTGTTCGACGGTGTCTGCGGCGGCCTTCTCTGGCGCAACGGCCGGCAGGTCGCGATCCCCGAAGCCCTCGCCGTCGCCCCTCGAACCGCAGGAGCAGCCATGACCGACTCCCCCCGCCGCCCCGACAGCGCCGCCGTCTGGCTGGGCATCCTGCTGCGTCAGTTCCCCGAGCTGGGCCGCGAGCTCGCCCCCGGCCGCACCTCCGCCCCGTCCCCCCTCGGCCGGAGCGGCGGGCCAGCGGGCCCCTCCCTGCCCATCCGCCTCTTCATCTCCGACACCATCCGCGACATCAGCGACGGCGTGGTGGAGTTGGACGAGGCCGTCCGCGAGAAGCTGCGCCTGCCCCGCCCGCAGCGCGGCACGGTGGAGCAGCGACTCACCCGTCTCCTGGGGCTGTTGGACGACATCGCCGCCGACCCCGCCCTCGCCGACCACGTCCGCTCCGAAGCCCGTCGCATGGCCCGTCGCTGCTCCCTCGCCCTGGGCGACGCGGAGACCCCCGTACGGGTACGCGGCCGCTGCCTCCACTGCGACTCCGTCTCCCTGCGCGTCTTCCCGCACCGCGAGACCGTCCTCTGCGTCAACCCCGGCTGCCGCTGCGCCGATCCCGCCTGCCGCTGCCGTACGGACGGCCGGCACCGCCACTCCTGGGTACGCGCCGAGTGGCGACAGCTCGCGGAGGCGACGGAGGGCGATCTCCCAGAGCTGACGGCAGCCCAGGACGAGGAAGGGACGACGCGATGACGACGACTCTGGTGACCGCGGCCATCGCCGCCCAGGAGGTGGCGGTCGTCCCCGACACCATCCGTAAATGGGTCCAGTTGAAGCACTTGGCCCCGGCGGGACGACGCGGCCGTGCGCATCTCTTCCGGCTGGAGGACGTCTTCGCCGCGGAACGCGCCACCCGCCGGACGCACGAGCGCTGACCCCTCTACAGATATACGGCGACCACATCGACATGCGCCCCACAACCGGTCACCGGTTGTGGGGCGCACCCGCGCACGAAAGGGCACGGCTGGGTCAGGCGTCGGTCGTCGCTCCCGCCGAACCGCCCGGGGTCCCCCACCCCGGCATCCGGTACACCTGAGCACCCGCGGTGACGGCGTCCCCGTCCGCCTCGCGCAGCGCCTCGACCGCCTCCTGCCACCCGCTGACGAAGCCGCTCACCTCGGCGGCGTCCACCGCCTTGTCGGCCAGCTTCCCTATGACCGAGGCCAGCGCCGCGGCGACCTCGTCCGTGAAGGCACCCGCCTGCCCGGACTCGCCCGCCACCTCCACCGTCGCGGCCACGACATCCGCCAGACGCTCCCTCTGCGGGCTCATCTCAGCGCTCCCCCGGACACCACGACCTCCTCGCTCATGCCACCCCCACGTGTTCAGCGCCGACTCTTTGCCCGTCCGTACCATCTCCGACGCATCTGTCGCGAGATAACCCGGAGCGTGTGCGATCGTCCCTGTAATTTAACGCGACGCCCTGACACCCCGTCCCCTCAGGGGACAACGCCGCGAACGCCGCACACCACCCACCAGTCGAACATAAGATCGCTCCAGATGGGGGGCTGATTCCCGGTGGGGCTAAGGAGACGGTCATGTGGGGGGCGGCGGCGCAGGACGGAGGGTCAGCTCTGGGCTGCGGCCCACGAGGAGCTGATGGACGCGGACGGAGCTGGCGGGTCGGACGTACGCGCGACTCGACCAGGAGACCGCTCGCTTCGAGGACGCCCTGGAGGAGATCCGTTCCCTGCTCGGCCGCGGCAACGGCCTGCCCGTGAACACCGTACGAGCACAGCTGGCGGCGGGGCAGCAGGCGATCGCACCCTGCCGGGAGGCACGGACCGGCTACGACGAGGCCCGCGCCCTCTGGCGTCACCCCGAGACCGAAGATGCCGCGGCGCTCGCCGAGGCGGCCGGGCATTTCCGTGACCTCACCGAGCTCGGCTCCGAGCTCCTCGAATCGCTGACCGAGACGATCGACGTCATGGCCGGACTGCGGGACAAGCTGGCGGAACTGCCCGGCAAGATCGCGCCGATCCGGGAGCGTGTCCAGGCCTCCCTCGCGGCCGCCCGTACCGAGCTCGCCTGGGCAGGCGGCTCGGCGGCACAGGGCCGGTACGCCTTGGAGGCCCGGCTGCACGCCGCCGAGGACCGGCTGCGCGAACTGGACGCCGGCCGCGTGGAGGTGACCCCCGGACGGAAGTTCACCGACCTGTACCGCGATGTCGAGGTACAAGTCGCGGAGGTCCGCGATGCGTTGGCCCGTGCGAGCAGCTGATGTGGTGGCGAGACCGTAGCCGCCCCGCCCACACCGCCGACAGGCTCACGCAGCGCCGCAAGGAACTCGCGGACCTGATCCGGCGCGCAGACCAGGCGCATGTGGCCTTCGGCTTCCGGATGGACGAGCTCCTCGAGGCCCGCCGCCTGTTCGAGGAGGTCCTGGACACACCCGGGATGCCCAGGAAGGCGGCACGGGAGCCGCTGGACGGCATGAGCGCGGTCCAGGACCACCATCACGCGGCGACCACGGAGTACGGGCAGATGCGCGCGCCGTGGAACGAGACCGGCCTGGCGGAAGCGGACCTCGACACGGTGACGGCTGCCGTCAAGCACTTCAAGCGGTACCTGAAGGACAACGCCTCGGCCCTGAAGGGCCTGGACAGTCTGCTCCGGAGCATCCGGGAGACGCAGCCCACCATGCAGGACCTGCGGTCCCGGATCGCCCCGGCCCGCGAGCGCGCGCGCTCGCGTCGTTCGCGGCGGCGGAGCAGGAACTGACCTGGGTCAACCCCATGGACCCACGGCGGCAGGCCCTGGCGGCCCGCCTGCACGGCCTCGGCGACCTGCTGGGCAAGCTGGAGGCCGGATACGTCGAGCTGAACCGTGTGCACCAGATTCCGGACCGGTTACCGCGGGATCGACTCGCAGGTCATGCAGCTCCGCGACGAGATACGGGTGCTCAGGCCGTGGCGCTGAGCGCTGAACGACCCGGTTGCCCGGAGTCCAAGCCCGCAGGGCGGCTTGGAGCCCCAGGCCGGGACAACGCCTATTGTGCTGCCCAGGAGCTCCAAGGGATCCGAGGCGCAGATGCGTGGGCCAACAGGGCCTCATTGCCCGTTCACGCACTCCTTCGCCACTTGCTGGACAAGCGCCAAAGACCGTTCCGGCGAGAATGCAGCAGCCCGCACATAGCCGTATGACTGCTCCAGGCCCGTGACCCACTCCGGGTCGTCCATCACCTCGCCGGATCGGGTCCCTTCGGAGTACGCCACCGGAGGAGCGTCCTCGAAAGTCATGAGGCTGAGCATCCCGCTGACTGGCGGGACGCCCACGTCGAAGGGCAACACCTGCAGGCCGATACGCCGTCGCTCCGCCAGGGCGGCGACGTGCGACAACTGCTCGCCCATCACAGCCGCGCCACCGACCCTGCGTCGAATTACGTTCTCGTCCAGAACGACCCAGAACATCGGCTCTGTTGGATGCTGAAAGGAGCTTCTGGCGCGCCAATCGGGCAGCCACCCGCTCGTCGATGTCCTCGCCCGTGGCGAAGGGCAGCCCGGCACGAAAGAGAGCTCGGGCGTACGCCTCGGTCTGCAAGAGGCCGGGAACGAACACCGGCGCGTACTCCTGGATTGTGAGGGCACGTTCTTCGAGCTGCCTCGCCCCTGCGAAGTAGTCACGGCGCGGTGGCTTCCGCCTCAAGAGTTCCCGGCACATCCGTTCCAGGAGCCCACCCGTCTTCAGCTCCACATCGAGTCGCTGTGCCATGTCCGGCTGCGGCCTGCGCTTGGCCGTCTCGAACTGGCCGATGTACGAGCCGGTGCAGAACACCCCGCTCACCCAACTCCTGTTGTGTCAGACCAGCATCCTCACGATGACGTCGCAGCTCCGAGCCGAAGAACTCCCACCCGAACTCCGCTTTCGGACCATGCCCCTTGGCCATGACTACTCCCGTTCCCAACAGTCTTGCTGACCTCTCGCAGACCCTTCCGAAGCTAGTCACTCCCCCACGACGCTGGAGGCCCATCGCAAACCCCCACCCCCGAAGGGATTCCCATGACGTACCGCGAAGGCGCCTACGTCGTAGACACCCGTAGCGCGAAGCTCGCACAGGTCATGGCCCGCATGGGCCCCCGCGTCTACGTACGCCCGCCCGGCGGCGGCCGGGAATGGGACGCGCCGCCCGAGGCGCTCCGCCCCGCGACCCGCGAGGAGCTGGCGGCGGCCACCCGGCGGGGGCGGCCGTGAACGACTGCACCCACCAGCACGGCTGGACCCCGCTCGCCGACGGCGCCAAGCGCTGCGTCGCCTGCGGCGTGGAGCGCTACGGCGCGTACGGCCCGCTCCGCATGCCGGAGAACGACCCCCCGGACCGGACGGACCGCTCCGTCGCCGCGGCGACGGCGATCGCGACGCTCGGTACCCGCTTCCTGGAGGCCCGCTCCCGGCTGCTCCGGCGCCGCCCGCGCTGGGCGGTGGCCGCGTGAACGCGACGGCTCTCGTCACGACGTGGCGGTCGCGGTACGGGGCGCACGAGTCCGTCGTCCACCTGACGGTGTCGGCGGACGGCCGACGCGCGGAGGGCCGTTTCACCGGGCTGACCCGGACGGCGACGCGCAGCGACCCGCCCCCGCCGCCGCAGGACTTCGCCACGGAGGGCGACGTGTCGACGACGACGTTGACGGAGGCGGAATTCTGCCGCCTGGAGGCGGAGTTCGCGATCGGCCTCAGGCTGCGCGGCTGCCGGCAGCGGCCGGTGGAGAGGTCGCGGTACGGGATCCACCCGGTGTGGTTTCACGGGCCTGGACGGGGACGCGTCGTGGGCGTGGCTGTTCCTGTTCAGGTCTTGATGGACGATTGACGATCGTGGGACTCCACCGAAACGAGGTATTCACCGTCTGGGCAGGGCGGC
>NZ_BAAAXZ010000026.1:0-49333 GCF_039535865.1 Streptomyces thioluteus | reverse complement strand
TCCCCCTCACCGGGCCCAACCGCACGTCCACCCCTACTTTCCACCTTTTTCCACGTCACCAACCCATCCTGAACCTTCTCACATACTTAATCGCCTCCTCTCCCTCTACCCCCCGACTCTGCCACTCTTCCCCCACCAGACCCTGTCTTATCGGCCTTCTAACGCCTCAATGCCCCCCACTGCCCGTCCGCCGTCTCTTCCATGATCGGCTTTGCCCATGCCCTCTTTGCCCCAAGTACCTAAGATGCTTTCTGCCGCGCCCCGTCCCCCCCCACGGCACTACTTCCCTCATATACTCCTAATTTGCACGTGTGCTGCCCCCCCCCTTGCCGTCGTCACTGAGGTGTCCCGTTCACGCCCAGCATCACCGGCGGCCAGGGCGGTGTGATGGGCATGATCGGGCGACGGGTCGCGAACGAGGCGACGCCGCTGATGACCGTGGAGGGCAACGGCTCGGTGATGTTCGGCCACGGCGGCCACCATGTGCATGTGATCGAGCTGTCCGGCGACACGCTCTATGTGGAGGCGGACCGGCTGCTGGCCTTCGACGGCTCGTTGCAGCAGGGCACGATGTTCATGGGGTCGCAGGGCGGTGTGATGGGCATGGTGCGCGGCCAGGTGACCGGGCAGGGTTGTTCACCACGACGCTCAAGGGACATGGCGCGGTGGCGGTGATGGCCCACGGCGGCTTCATCGAGCTGCCGATCCACCCGGGCGGCCGGTCCATGTGGACCCGCAGGCGTATGTCGCGCACCGCGGCGATGTGCGCAACAAGCTGTCGACGGCGCTCGGTTGGCGGGAGTTCGTCGGCCGGGGCTCGGGCGAGGCGTTCCAGCTGGAGCTGTCGGGCAGTGGAACGGTGTATGTGCAGGCGTCGGAGGAGAAGCTTTGACCGCTCCCCCGGCTGAAGTCGAAGGATTCCAACTTCAGGGGTTCCGGGGGATTCCTGGCTCAGGCAGCCGCCCGGGGCAGCGCCCCAGAGGGTCTTACGCCGTCAGCACCAGCCGGGTTCAGACCAGCCCGGACCAGCATCACACGGGCGGAGTTCTTGTCCCTGGGGGATACGACTCCGCACGTTATGCAGGTGTACGTACGTTCCGAAAGAGGAAGTGCGTGCTTGGTTCTCGCTCCGCACGATGCGCAATCCATGGTCGTGTGCGCGGGATGAACAAGGCGCACGTCGCGCCCGTGCTTGCGGGCCACCTCGATCAGGGCTCGTTTAGTGGCACCGATGGCGGCGTCCGCCGCCTTGCGCGCCATGGTGGTCCTGGCGAGGAACTTGGGCCTGAAGTCCTCCACCGCAATGATGTCGTGGTCACGGACCACGCCCTTGGCCCACTTGCGTGCCGTGTCCTGACGCTGCCGGGCCACTTTCCTGTGCAGCTTCGCGGCCTGCTGCTGCGCCTTGCGGTACCCCCGGCTCTGCGCTCTTCCCTTGGGACGTTCTCGCCGGGACATCATCCGCTGGTAGCGGGCAAGTTGTTCGGCGGCCTTCTTACCGTGTTCGGCATGCGGAAGGTCGTGAGCGTCCGAGGTCGTGGTCGCGGTCTCCTTCACACCCCAGTCGATGCCGATCACTGCACCGGTGACGGGCAGGGGCTGCACCTCGACAGGGACGACGAAGGCGGCATACCAGTGCCCGAGGGTGTCCCGGTAGACACGCACGCTGGATGGCGCGGCAGGCAAGTCCCGCGACCAGACCACGGTCACGCCGATGCCGCCGGCCAGATGCAGTCGGCCGCCCTTCAGCCGGAAGCCTCGCCGGGTGCAGTTCAGGGTCGGGCTGTCCCTTGTCCTTCTTCTTGTACTTCGGCATCCCCGCCCGCTGCCGCACCGGTACACGATTCTTGATGTCTTTCAATGCCTTGGTACGGGACTTGCCGAAGTCACGGATGAGTTGCTGCTGAGGAACACTGGCGCCCTCCGCCAGCCATGGGGTTACGGCACGGGCCCCGGTCAACAGCCTGTCCAGTCGCGCCGGTCCACACTTCTCACCCTCACGGTGAGCCTTCTTGGACCTGGCAACGCATTCGTTCCAGATCCAGCGGCACCGGCCCCACTCCCCGATCAGCAACCGTTCAGCACCGGACGACACACGAAGCCGGTAGGTGTACCGGGCATGACCGGCACCCTCGGGCCCCTGAGACATCGCCATGACACCAGTGTGACACTACGATGCCTGCCATGGACCGTGAAGTGCGCATCACGCTCAGACTTCCCGCCGACCTCCACGCATGCTGGTCGGCGAAGCCAAGTCGTCCCGAGATCGCTCAATTCGGAGATCCTGCACCGCCTGGAAGTCGAGCGCGACGCCACCGCGGAACATGACGAACGGCCCTGACGGTAGCTTGTCCTGCTTTACTCCCCGGCTCGGAGGCCGGGACACCCTCGGAGGTCCACGATGAACGCCCCGGTCATCCATGACGCGCAGACCCTGCCCGTCAACGACAACGTCAACTCCTACGCGTTCAGCGTGGACTTGAACGGCCAGTGGTTCCTGCAGAAGGGGAAGATGGTCGCCTACTTCGGGCAGATCAGCTTCCACGGCATCGGCCACGGGCCGCTGGACCGGATCATCCAGTCCAGCTTCCACTCCCCGCTGCACGCGCAGGACTGGGTGGTGGCCGAGGGCCACGGCAAGATGGTGCTCGCGGACCGGGCGTTCGACGTCAACTCCTACGACCTGGAGGACGGCAACCTCACCGTCCGCTCGGGCAACCTGCTGGCGTTCGAGCCGTCGCTGGCGCTCAAGCAGTCGATCATCCCCGGGTTCGTGACGCTGATCGGCACGGGCAAGTTCGTGGCCGCGTCCAACGGACCGGTGGTCTTCGTCGAGCCGCCGATCCGGGTGGACCCGCAGGCGCTGGTGGGGTGGGCGGACTGCCCGTCGCCCTGCCACCACTACGACCACCAGTACATGCGGGGCGTGCTGGGCGGGGTGCGGATGCTCACCGGGTTCGGCGGTGCGTCGGGCGAGGAGCACCAGTTCGAGTTCGTGGGCGCCGGGACCGTACTGCTGCAGTCCAGTGAGCAGTTGATGGCGGAGCGGCCGACGGGGACGCCGCCGGACGAGGCGGGCGTCCCGCACGGGGGCGCCCCGTCAACCCATGCGAACCAGCCAAGTGCACCGCGTCTCCCCGGCCAGCTCGGGGACCTCCAGCGCCGCTTCGGGCTGTGAGCGGTACCCTGCGGAGTGTGACGTCGAACGCTTGACCTCTCGTTCCAGCTTCCTCAACTCCCAATTGGTTCGCTTTTCAACATTCTTAGGTAGAATTTCTCTATGGACACCGAGAACGGCACACGCTGGCTCAGCGACGAGGAACAGCGCACCTGGCGGGCCCATCTGGACGTCAGCCGACTGTTGATGCACCGGCTCGAACGGGATCTCCAGCCGTTCGGTCTGACCAACAACGACTACGAGATCCTCGTCAACCTGTCCGAGTCGGAAGACCACCGGATGCGGATGAGCGACCTCGCCGCGGCGACCCTCCAGTCGAAGAGCCGTCTCTCGCACCAGATCACGCGCATGGAGAACGCCGGGATGGTCCGGCGGGAGAACTGCGAGTCGGATCGGCGGGGGTTGTTCGCGGTGCTGACCGAGCAGGGGTGGGAGACGATGCGGAAGGTTGCGCCGCACCATGTCGCGTCCGTGCGCGAGCACTTCATCGATCTGCTCTCGGCCGAGGAGCTGAAGGCGTTGCACGCCTCGCTGAAGCCGGTGGCCGAGCACTTGCGCTCCGCGCGGGGGAAGTGACCCCGCCCCGCCCTTTCACCGTTTCCGCAGCAGCACGCTGCGCGCGCTGTCCTCAAGCGCCGGACGGGCTAATTCAGCCCGTCCGGCGTTTGAGGACACCCGCGCGGAGCGCGAAGAAACGGTGAAAGGGCGGGACCGGGGCCTATCCCTCCGTAAGGCCCGCCACCAGCTCGTCCGCGGCCGCGTACGGGTCCAAAGAACCCTCCGCCACCCGCCCCGCCAACGCCCCCAGCCGCCGATCGCCGGACAGATCCGCGATCCGCGAGCGCAGAGCCGCCACCGCGATGCGCTCGATCTCGTGCGCCGCCCGCGCCGACCGGCGCTCCGCGAGCGCCCCCCGCTCCTCCATCCACGCCCGATGCTTCTCCAGCGCCTCGACGACCTCCTCCACGCCCTCGCCCCGCGCGGCGACCGTCTTCACGATCGGCGGGCGCCAGTCCCCGGGAGAACGCGCCTCGCCCAGGCCGAGCATGTGGTTGAGCTCGCGCGCCGTCGCGTCCGCGCCGTCCCGGTCGGCCTTGTTGACGACGTAGACGTCGCCGATCTCCAGGATCCCGGCCTTCGCGGCCTGGATGCCGTCGCCCATCCCGGGGGCGAGCAGCACCACCGTCGTGTCGGCCTCCGAGGCGATCTCCACCTCGGACTGGCCGACGCCGACCGTCTCGACGAGCACCACGTCGCAGCCGGCCGCGTCCAGGACGCGGATCGCCTGCGGGGCGGCCCAGGCGAGGCCGCCCAGATGGCCACGGGTGGCCATGGAACGGATGTAGACCCCGGGGTCGGAGGCGTGCTCCGACATCCGCACCCGGTCGCCGAGCAGCGCGCCGCCGGAGAACGGCGAGGAGGGGTCCACGGCGAGGACCCCGACCCGCTTGCCGCGCCGCCGGTAGGCGGAGACCAGTGCCGAGGTCGAGGTCGACTTGCCGACGCCGGGCGAGCCGGTGAGGCCGACGACGTACGCGCCGCCGGTGAGCGGCGCCAGCGCCGCCATGACCTCGCGCAGCTGCGGGGACGCCCCCTCCACCAGCGAGATCAGCCGGGCGACGGCGCGCGGCCGGCCGGCTCGGGCCTGCTCGACGAGGGCGGGGACGTCCACCACGGGTGACTCCCCTTACTTGCCGGAACCGGAACCGGGGACGCGGATGATCAGCGCGTCGCCCTGCCCGCCACCACCGCAGAGCGCCGCCGCGCCCGTCCCGCCGCCGCGCCGCTTGAGCTCCAGGGCGAGGTGGAGGACGGTGCGGGCGCCGGACATGCCGATCGGGTGGCCGAGCGCGATGGCGCCGCCGTTGACGTTCACCTTTTCCGGGGATACGCCCAGATCCTTGATTGACTGCACCAGGACGGCCGCGAACGCCTCGTTGATCTCGATCAGATCGAGGTCGTCGACGGTCAGCCCCTCCTTGCGCAGGGCGTGCAGGATCGCGTTGGACGGCTGGGACTGGAGCGAGTTGTCGGGGCCGGCCACATTGCCGTGGGCGCCGATCTCGGCGATCCACTCCAGGCCCAGCTCCTCGGCCTTGGCCTTGCTCATCACGACCACGGCGGCGGCGCCGTCGGAGATCTGCGAGGCGGTGCCCGCGGTGATGGTGCCCTCGCGGCCGAAGGCCGGCTTCAGCTTGGCGAGGGTCTCGACGGTGGTGTCGGGGCGGACGCCCTCGTCCTTGCTGAAGACGACCGGCTCGCCCTTGCGCTGCGGGATCTCGACCGGGGTGATCTCGGCGTCGAAGAGGCCGTTCTTCTGGGCGGCGGCGGCCCGCTGGTGGGAGCGCGCGCCCAGCTCGTCCTGCTCGGCCCGGCGGATGCCCAGGCGGGTGTTGTGCTTCTCGGTGGACTCGCCCATCGCGATGCCCTCGAACGGGTCGGTGAGCCCGTCGTACGCCATGGCGTCGAGCATCTCGACCGCGCCGTACTTGTAGCCCTCGCGCGACTTCGGCAGCAGGTGCGGGGCGTTGGTCATCGACTCCTGGCCGCCGGCCACGACGATGTCGAACTCCCCCGCGCGGATGAGCTGGTCGGCCAGGGCGATGGCGTCAAGGCCGGACAGGCAGACCTTGTTGACGGTCAGCGCCGGGACGCTCATCGGGATGCCGCCCTTGACGGCCGCCTGGCGGGCGGGGATCTGCCCGGCGCCGGCCGTGAGGACCTGACCCATGATCACGTACTGCACCTGATCGCCGCCGATGCCCGCCCGGTCCAGCGCGGCCTTGATGGCCACACCGCCCAGGTCCGCCGCGGAGAACGTCCGCAGCGAGCCGAGAAGACGTCCCATGGGCGTCCGCGCGCCCGCGACGATCACGGATGTGGTGCCGGTCGAACCGTTCGTGCCAGCCATGGACGGGGCTCCTTCGGGCGGGGTTTGACGTCGGTGTCGAGGGTGATTTCGTCAATGTACTGAGCGGTACCCACGCGGTCACCGGCCCGTCGGTGTGATCGCGCGCACGTTGCGTGACCGCTCGGCGCGGCGGTGCACTGGTTCCATGCTGACGCGCATCGACCACATCGGGATCGCCTGTACCGACCTCGACGCCACCGTCGAGTTCTACCGTGCCACCTACGGCTTCGAGGTGTTCCACACGGAGGTCAACGAGGAGCAGGGAGTACGCGAGGCCATGCTGAAGATCAATGAGACCTCGGACGGGGGCGCCTCGTACCTCCAGCTCCTCCAGCCCATCCGCGACGACTCGCCCGTCGGCAAGTGGCTGGCGAAGAACGGCGAGGGCGTGCACCACATCGCCTTCGGCACCGCCGACGTGGACGGCGACGCCGAGACGATCCGGGACAAGGGCGTACGCGTGCTGTACGACGCCCCGCGCACCGGCTCGATGGGATCCCGCATCACCTTCCTGCACCCCAAGGACTGCCACGGGGTGCTGACGGAACTGGTCACCTCGGCGCCCCGTCCGGCCGAGGACCACTGACCCACACCTGCCCCGGCCGGTAGAGTGCAGGTTCGGCCGGGGTACGGGTGGGGCCCGGCCCAGGCTGTGCCGATGATCTGACACCATTTCTTCGGAAGGGCGGGCTCCGGGTTCCACCACCACGCACGGGGCCGGCCACCGACGCGACCAGGGGGACGGATGGACCGCGCAGTGCGGGGCTACGAGCGCCAGGACAGCCAGCGGGCTGAAACCGACCACCTCTCGCAATTCGAGGCCGAGATGGAGCGGCTGAAGAAGGAGCGGGAGAAGGCGGTCCAGCACGCCGACGACCTCGGCTACCAGGTCGAGGTGTTGCGCGCCAAGCTCCATGAGGCGCGCCGCGCCCTCGCGCACCGTCCCGCGTACGACGCGGCCGGTCTCGACTACCAGGCCGAGCAGCTGCTGCGCAACGCCCAGATCCAGGCGGACCAGTTGCGCGCGGACGCCGAGCGCGAGCTGCGCGAGGCCCGGGCGCAGACCCAGCGCCTCCTCCAGGAGCACGCCGAGCGGCAGGCCCGGATGGAGGCCGAGCTGCACTCCGAGGCCGTGGCCCGGCGCCAGCGGCTGGACGAGGAGCTCAACGAGCGCCGGGCGACCGTCGAGTCGCACGTCAACGAGAACGTGGCCTGGGCCGAGCAGCTGCGCTCGCGCACCGAGTCGCAGGCGCGCCGGCTGATGGAGGAGACGCGGGCCGAGACCGAGCAGTCGCTCGGCACCGCCCGCGCCGAGGCCCAGCGGCTGACCGAGCAGGCCCGTACCCGGCTGGCGGCCGCGGCCGAGGAGGCCCGCGCCGAAGCCGAAGCGATCCTGCGCCGGGCGCGCACGGACGCCGAGCGGCTGCTGACCGCCGCGTCCCAGCAGGCCCAGGAGGCCACCGACCACGCCGAGCGGCTGCGCACGGACGCGGGCACCGAGTCCGACCAGGCGCGTACGGCCGCCGCCGAGCTCACCCGGGCCGCCGAGGCGCGGATGCAGGAGGCCGACACGGCGCTGCGCGAGGCGCGCGCCGAGGCGG
This sequence comes from Streptomyces thioluteus, assembly GCF_039535865.1. NCBI lineage: Bacteria > Bacillati > Actinomycetota > Actinomycetes > Kitasatosporales > Streptomycetaceae > Streptomyces > Streptomyces thioluteus. The sequence goes on along the minus strand of NZ_BAAAXZ010000026.1, from coordinate 41,643 downwards.
AGAAGCTGGTCGGCGACGCCGAGCGGGCCGCGGCCGGCCGGCTGGCCGAGGCCGAGGCGGAGAACGAGCAGCGCACCCGCACCACGCGCGCCGAGATCGCCCGGGTCGTCAGCGAGAAGACCAAGGAGGCCGAGGCCCTGCGGGCCGAGGCCGAGCAGCTGCGCGACGACGCGGCGGCGAAGGCCGAGCGGCTGGTCGCCGAGGCCGCGGAGAACGCCCGCAGCAAGGCGGCCGAGGACTCGGCGGCCCAGCTGGCGAAGGCCGCCCGGGCCGCGGAGGAGATGCTCTCCAAGGCGTCCGAGGACGCGCGGGCCACCACCAGGGCGGCCGCCGAGGAGGCCGAGCGGATCCGCACGGAGGCGGAGTCCGAGGCCGAGCGGCTGCGGGCGCAGGCCGAGGAGTCGGCCGAGCAGCTCAAGGCCGGGGCGAAGGACGACACCAAGGAGTACCGCGCCAGGACCGTCGAGCTCCAGGAGGAGGCGCGGCGGCTGCGCGGCGAGGCGGAGCAGCTGCGCGCGGACGCGGTCGCCGAGGGCGAGCGGCTGCGCGGCGAGGCGCGCCGCGAGGCGCTGCAGAAGGTCGAGGAGGCGGCGCACACCGCCGAGGAGCTGCTGGCCGAGGCCAAGGCCGACGCGGAGGAGACCCGGTCGGGCGCCACGGCCGAGGGCGAGCGCGTGCGGGCCGAGGCGGCCGAACGGGCCGCCGCCCTGCGCAAGCAGGCCGAGGAGCTGCTGGAGCGGGCCCGCACCGAGGCCGAGGAGATGGCCGAGGAGGCCGAGGACCACGCCGAGCGGGTCCGGGCCGAGGCGGACGGGGCCGCGAAGGAACTGCGCGAGGAGGCCGAGCGGGCCGCCGAGGAGCGCCGCGAGGAGGCCGCCGAGGAGCTGACGCGGCTGCACACCGAGGCCGAGCAGCGGGTCGAGGCCGCCGAGGAGGCGCTGCGCGAGGCCCGTACGGAGGCCGAGCGGCTGCGCCGGGAGGCGGCCGAGGAGGCCGAGCGGCAGCGCACGGAGGCGTCCGAGCGGGCGCGCGCGCTGCGGACGCAGGCCGAGGAGGAGGCCGAGCGGCAGCGCACGGAGGCCGCCGAGGAGGCGGCCACGGTGCGGTCCGAGGCCGAGGCGGCGGCCGAGCTGCTGCGGGCCGAGGCGGACGAAGAGGCGGAGCTGCTGCGGTCCGAGGCCCAGGAGGCGGCCGACCGGCTGCGGGCCGAGGCGAACGCGGCGGCCGAGCGGACGGCGGCGGAGGCCGCCGAGGCGCTGGAGGCCGCCAAGGAGGAGGCCGCGCGGCGCCGGCGCGAGGCCGACACGCTGCTGGGCGACGCACGCGCGGAGGCGCAGGCGGAGCGCGAGGCGGCGCACGAGCAGAGCGAGGAGTTGCTGGCCTCGGCGCGCAAGCGGGTCGCCGACGCGCAGGAGGAGGCCGAGCGCCTGGTCGAGGAGGCCGAGCAGCGCGCGACCGAGCTGGTGTCGGCGGCGGAGCAGACGGCCCAGCAGGTGCGGGAGTCCGTAGCCGGCCTGCACGAGCAGGCGAGGAGGAGATCGCCGGGCTGCGTTCGGCGGCCGAGCACAGCGCCGAGCGGACCGTCAACGAGGCGCAGGAGGAGGCGGACCGGGTCCGCGCCGAGGCGTACGAGGAGCGTGAGAGCGCCCGCGAGGACGCGGTGCGCATCCGTGCCGAGGCCCAGTCGGCCGCGGAGGCCGCCCGGGACCTGGCCGAGCGCACGGTCGACGAGGCGATCGCCGAGGGCGAGCGCGTGGAGGCCGAGGCCGCCCGCGTGCTGGAGGAGGCCCGCGAGACGGCCAACAAGCGCCGGGCGGACGCCGCGGAGCAGGCGGACGCGCTGATCGCCGAGGCCACGGCCGAGGGCGAGCGGCTGCGCGCCGAGGCGTCCCGGACGCTGGTGGAGGCGGAGGAGACCGCCGAGGCCGAGCGCGCGCAGGCGGCCGCGGACGCGGAGCGGATGCGCGCCGAGGCGCGGACCCTGGTGGACGAGGCGCGGGACGCGGCGGACGCGCACCGGGTCGAGGCCGCCGGGCAGGCGGACGCGCTGCTGGCCAAGGCGACCGCGGAGGCGGATCGGCTGGTCTCGGACGCGTCGGCGCGGGCGCAGCAGATGCGCACCGACGCCTCCGACGCGCTGGCGCAGGCCGAGCAGGACGCGTCGCGCGCCAAGGCCGAGGCCCGCGAGGACGCGAACAAGATGCGCGCGGACGGCCGCGCGGAGGCCGAGCGCATCGTCAACGAGGCGGCGGAGCTGACCTCTTCGGCGCAGGACGACGCCGACCGCATCGTCGACGAGGCGCGGGAGGCGGCCAACCAGCGCCGTACGGAGGCCGCGCAGCAGGCGGACGAGCTGATCGCCGAGGCCACGGCCGAGGCGGAGCGGATGGCCGCCGAGGCCCGGGCCGAGGACGAGAAGCTGCGCGCCGAGGCGGCCCGCAACGCCGAGGAGGCGCGGCGGGCGGCCGACGAGCACCGGGCGCGGGCCGCGGCCGAGGCGGAGCGGACGGTCGCGGACGGGAAGGCGGAGGCCGAGCGGCTGCGGGCGGACGCCGCGGAGGCGCTGGAGACGGCCCGTCAGGAGGCCGCGCGGACGGCCGACGAGGCGCGGGACGCGGCCAACAAGGCCCGTACGGAGGCCGCGCAGCAGGCGGACGAGCTGATCGCCGAGGCCACGGCCGAGGCGGAGCGGATGGCCGCCGAGGCCCGGGCGGCGCTGGCGGCGGCGCAGGAGAACGCCAACAGCACGCGCGCCGACTCGGCGAAGGTCAAGGCCGACGCGGTGCTGGAGGCCGAGCGGGTGCGCGCCGAGGCCCGTGAGGCGGCCGAGCACACGGTCGACGAGGCGCGGGACGCGGCCGCCCAGCGGCGTACCGAGGCCGCCGAGCAGGCGGACGCGCTGATCGCCAAGGCGCAGGAGGAGGCGGTCAAGACCGCCGCCGCGGCCGAGGAGCAGGCGGACGCCATGGTCGGTGCCGCCCGCCGGGAGGCCGAGCGCCTCGTGGCGGCGGCCACGGGCGAGGGCAACGCGCTGGTGGAGCAGGCCCGTACGGACGCGGACACACTGCTGGCCGAGGCCCGCGGGGGACGCGACCGCCATAAGGGACCGGGCGGACGAGCTGCGGACCCGCATCGAGAGCGAGGTCGAGGAGCTGCACGACCGCGCGCGCCGGGAGGCGTCCGAGGCGATGCAGTCGGCGGGCGAGCGCTGCGACAAGCTGGTCGCGGCGGCGACCGAGCAGCTCGCGGAGGCCGAGGCGAAGGCCAAGCAGCTGCTGTCGGACGCGAGCGGCGAGGCGAGCAAGGTGCGCATCGCCGCGGTGAAGAAGGCCGAGGGGCTGCTGAAGGAGGCGGAGCAGAAGAAGACCACGGCGGTGCGCGACGCGGAGCGCATGCGTACCGAGGCCGCGGCCGAGTCGGAGCGCCTGCGCACCGAGGCCGAGCAGGAGGCCCGGCGTCTTGTCGAGGGCGGCCGTGGCGAGTTGGAGGCACTGGTGAAGCGCCGCGAGGACATCCAGGCGGAGATTTCCCGTGTCCAGGACGTGTTGGAGGCGTTGGAATCATTTGAGTCCCCCGGGGCAGGCGGCTCCAAGGAGGGCGGGGTGAAGGCGACGGCCGGTGCCGGCGCTACTCGTTCGGGTGGCAAGCAGGACCGGAAGTAGCCACTCATTCGAGGGGAGAAATTCCCAATCCCCCAACCCAGTACGCGAATCCGCTCCATCCGACGCCGCTCACCGCCCTAGGATTCCCTTATCACCTCACCGGTCTCTTTCGACAGGAACCTCATGAGCGACACTTCCTCCCCCTTCGGCTTCGAGCTCGTGCGGCGCGGATACGACCGCGGCCAGGTGGACGACCGCATTACCAAGCTCGTCGCCGACCGTGACAGCGCGCTGGCGCGCATCACCTCCCTGGAAAAGCGCATCGAGGAGCTGCACCTCGAGACGCAGAACGCTCAGGCACAGATCAACGACGCGGAGCCGTCGTACGCGGGGCTCGGCGCGCGCGTCGAGAAGATCCTGCGACTGGCCGAGGAAGAGGCCAAGGACCTGCGGGAGGAGGCCCGCCGGGCGGCCGAGCAGCACCGTGAGCTGGCGGAGTCGGCGGCGCAGCAAGTGCGCAACGACGCCGAGTCGTTCGCCGCCGACCGCAAGTCCAAGGCGGAGGACGAGGGCGCGCGGATCGTCGAGAAGGCGAAGGGGGACGCCGCGACGACGCGCGCCGAGGCGCAGAAGGACGCGCAGTCCAAGCGCGAGGAGGCGGACGCCCTCTTCGAGGAGACGCGCGCCAAGGCGGCCCAGGCCGCGGCCGACTTCGAGACCAACCTGGCCAAGCGGCGCGAGCAGTCCGAGCGCGACCTGGCCTCGCGGCAGGCGAAGGCGGAGAAGCGCCTGGCGGAGATCGAGCACCGGGCCGAGCAGCTGCGCCTGGAGGCCGAGAAGCTGCGCACGGACGCGGAGCGCCGGGCGCGCCAGACGGTGGAGACCGCGCAGCGCCAGGCCGAGGACATCGTGGCCGATGCCAACGCCAAGGCGGACCGCATCCGCAGCGAGTCCGAGCGCGAGCTGGCGGCGCTGACCAACCGCCGCGACAGCATCAACGCCCAGCTGACCAACGTCCGCGAGATGCTGGCCACGCTGACCGGCGCGGCGGTGGCCGCGGCCGGGGTGCCGGGCGACGACGAGCCGATCTCGCGCGGGGTCCCGGCACAGCAGAGCCGCTAGAACGGCGCACGGCGGTGGGAGGGCCCGCCTCCGGTGGCGGGGCGGGTCCCCGGCCCGTACCGTGAGTGAATGATCGAGCTGGAGGATCTGACCAAGCGCTACGGCGACCGGCTCGCCGTCGATCACCTCACCTGCACCGTCCGCCCCGGCATCGTCACGGGCTTCCTGGGTCCCAATGGCGCCGGCAAGTCGACGACGATGCGGATGATGCTCGATCTCGACAACCCGACCGGTGGCACGGTCCGCATCGACGGCCGGCACTACCGGCAACTGCACAACCCCCTGCGGACGGTGGGCGCCCTGCTGGACGCCAAGGCCGTGCACGGCGGCCGCAGCGCCTACAACCACCTGCTGTGCCTGGCCCGGAGCAACGGCATCCCGCGGGCGCGGGTGGCCGAGGTGCTGGACGTGGTGGGCCTGACGTCGGTCGCGAAGAAGCGTTCCAAGGGGTTCTCGCTCGGCATGGGCCAGCGGCTGGGCATCGCCGCGGCGTTGCTGGGCGATCCGCGGATCCTGATGTTCGACGAGCCGGTCAACGGCCTTGATCCGGAGGGCATCCACTGGATCCGGACGCTGATGAAGACGCTGGCGGCGCAGGGGCGTACGGTCTTCGTCTCCTCGCACCTGATGAGCGAGATGGCGCTCACCGCCGACCACTTGATCGTCATCGGCCAGGGAAAGCTGCTGGCGGACACCTCCATGGCCGACTTCATCGCGCAGAACTCCCGTTCCTTCGTGCTGATGCGCTCGCCGGAGCAGGAGCGGCTCAGGGACGTGCTGTCGGGCGCGGGGATCACGGCCGTGCCGGATGCGGAGGGCGCCCTGGAGGTGACCGGCGAGGACGCCGCGCACCTGGGCGAGCTGGCCGCGCGGCACCGGATCGTCCTGCACGAGCTGAGCCCGCAGCGGGCGTCGCTGGAGGAGGCGTTCATGCGGCTGACGGCAGGCTCGGTGGAGTACCACGCGCACGCCGACGCACATGCCGACCAGGGCGCGGGAGGCTGACGATGGCGGTGGTGACGCAGGTTCTGCACTCGGAATGGACGAAGATCAAATCGGTGCGTTCCACGGTGTGGACGCTCGGGATCGGATTCCTCGTCACGGTCGCGCTCGGAGCGCTGATCAGTGCATTGGTGAACAGCAAGTACGGCGATCTCACGACGGCGGAACGGCTGACTTTCGATCCGACCTATGTCAGTTTCGCCGGTATGGGACTCGGCCAGCTCGCATTGATCGTTTTCGGGGTGCTGGTGGTCTCCAACGAATACAGCACCGGAATGATCCGCACCTCGCTCGCGGCCGTTCCGCAGCGCGGCGTCTTTCTCTTCAGCAAGATCGCAATTGCCGCGGCGCTCGCGCTGGTCGTCGGTATGGCCACCAGTTTTCTGACGTTCTTCGTCGGCCAGGCGATGCTCGACGGACACCGGGCGTCCTTCGGCGATCCGGGGGTGGCGCGCGCGGTGGTCGGCGGCGGGCTCTACATGGCGCTGATCGCGGTGTTCTCCATGGGCGTCGCCACGATGCTGCGGGGGCCCATGCTCTCGCTGGGCATCCTGATGCCCTTCTTCTTCCTGATCTCCAGCATCCTGGCCACCGTCTCGGCGACCGAGAAGATCGCCGAGTATCTGCCGGACAAGGCCGGGCAGAAGGTCATGCAGGTGGTGCTGGCCGACGACAAGGCGCCGTACGGGCCCTGGGGCGGCTTCGGGATCATGGTGCTGTGGGTGGTCGCCGCACTCGCCGGCGGGTACCTGGTGCTGAAGAAGCGCGACGCGTAGTGCCCTTCCGGCGGATCTTCACGGGCCCGGGGTGCCGCGCACGGTGCCCCGTCGCCGGTGGCCGCGCGGACGCATCCGCCGCGCGGGCCGTCCTTGGCCGCGCGGGGCGCGCCACCGGGCACGGGCACGGGGAGGTACGGCGGCCGCGACGCGCCACTGCGCGGCCCGTCGTCCGCCGCGCGGGGCGCACTGCCGGGCACGGCTCGACCGGTCGTCGTCCTGCCTTGGGACTCGGCGGGGCGCGGTGGCCGCGACGCGCTGCTGCGCTCGCGGGACGCGCTGCCGGGCACCGGTCGTCGCCCCGGCGGCACGCTCCGGGGCATGACGTGCCACGGCGGCCGTCCCCTCCCCCGCACCCGCCGGACCGGCCGTGACCGGCCGCCGGCTGCGCGACCTCGGCCTGCACTCCGTCCCGTTCCTGCGGCCGCTGGAGTATCCCGGCCGGCCGGCGCCGGAGCCCTGTCTGCTGCACGGCGACGAACTGCTGCCGCTGCGGGCGGGCGAGGGACCGCTGGGCACCTGGCCCGTCGCGGACGGCGCCGGGCCGCTCGACGCCGTGCTCGGCGCCCTGGGCGCGGCCCCCGTCGGCCGGCGCCACCCCGTGGTGGCCGTGGGCTCCAACGCCTCGCCCGCCCAGATCGGGCACAAGCTCGCCGCGGCGGGGCTGCCGGCCGTGGTACCCATGGTCCCGGTGACGGTGCGCGGCATCGGCGTGGGCTGCTCGGCGCACATCGGCCGCGCCGGGTACGTGGCCGCGGCCCCGTACGCGGACCCGCAGGCCGAGCGGCCGCTGGTGGTCGGCTGGCTGGACGCGGCGCAGCTGGCCGTCGTGGACGCCACCGAGGTGCACTACCGCAGGGTGCTGCTGCCCGGGGCGGCGTACCCGATGACGCTGCCGTCCGGCCCGGGGCCGGACGGCGCCTATGTGTACGTCTCGCGCCACGGCGTCCTGCTGGACCCGGCCACGGGCCGCCCGCGGCCGGGCGGGGGCGACCAGTCGGCCCTGCTGCGGGCGCTGCTGGCCGCCTCGCCACGGCTGCGCGGGCTGCTCGGGCCGGATCCGGTGAGCTGGACCGAGCGGGCGCGCGGCGACGACGCGGTGCGGGAGCGGGGAGCCCGGATCTTCGCGGAGGAGGGCTGGGTCCGCACGGAGGAGGGGCTTCCGGCGGCGTCCGGGCCGTCCTCGTGAGCCCCGTCACGGCGTACCCGTGAGCGGCCCGACGGCGTCGGCGTGAGCGGCGCGACGGCCCCTCCGGGAGCACCGCGGCAGCGGCCTCGCATTCCGCGATTCCGTCACCCTCTCGTTAACCTCTAACCCGAACGGGGGCATGTGCCCCGACCATCTCGCGAGGGGCGGAGAATGATCGAGGCAGTCGGCCTGACGAAGCGCTACGGCGCCAAGACGGCCGTGCACAACCTGACGTTCCAGGTGAGGCCGGGCACGGTCACCGGCTTCCTGGGGCCCAACGGCTCCGGGAAGTCCACGACCATGCGCATGATCCTCGGCCTGGACGTGCCCACCTCGGGCCGGGTCACCATCGGCGGCCGTCCCTACCGGGAACTGCCCAACGCCGCCCGGCAGGTCGGTGCCCTGATCGACGCCAAGGCGGTGCACGGCGGGCGCAGCGCCTACAACCACCTGCTCTCCCTCGCACAGCTCGCCGGCATCCCGCGCACCCGGGTGGACGAGGTGCTGGGCGTCGTCGGCCTCCAGGACGTGGCCAAGCGGCGCTCGAAGGGCTTCTCGCTCGGCATGGGCCAGCGGCTGGGCATCGCCGCGGCGCTGCTCGGCGACCCGCAGGTGCTGCTCTTCGACGAGCCGGTCAACGGCCTGGACCCCGAGGGCATCCTCTGGGTCCGCAACCTGATGAAGCGGCTGGCCGCCGAGGGCCGCACGGTCTTCGTCTCCTCGCACCTGATGAGCGAGATGGCGCTGACCGCCGACCACCTCATCGTCATCGGCCGCGGGCAGCTGCTGGCCGACATGAGCGTGCAGGAGTTCATCGCCGCGAACTCCGCCGGTTTCGCCCGGGTCCGCACGCCGGACGGCGAGCCGGAGGGACGCGAGAAGCTCACCTCGGCGCTGGTCGAGGCGGGCGGCCAGGTGCTGCCCGAGCCGGACGGCGCGCTGCGCGTCACCGGTCTCGCCCTGCCCCGCATCAGCGACCTCGCGCACACCGCGGACATCCGGCTGTGGGAGCTCTCGCCGCACCAGGCCTCCCTGGAGGAGGCGTACATGCGCATGACGCAGGCCGCCGTCGACTACCGCTCGACCCAGGACCCGCGCGCCGGCTTCCAGCAGCCGCCCCCGGGGTACGCGATGCCGGGCGCGCCCGCGCCGCAGGGCTGGGGCGGGCCGGGCGGCTACCCGGTGCTGCCGGGCGAGCAGCCCAACCCGTACGCGCAGCAGCCCGTACCGCCGCAGCAGCAGCCGCACCAGGCACCGGTCGCCCCGCCGGCCCCCGCCGCGCCTCCCGCCCCCGCCGCCGCTCCCCAGGACGCGGCCGCACCCGCCCCCGCCGACCTGACCAAGCGTGACAGCGAGGACGCCCGATGACCGCCCCGATGACGCCCCCGCCCGCCGCGCCCGCGCCGCAGGGCCAGGCTCCCGCCCAGCCGTACTGGCCCGGCCAGGCCCCGGCCGGCGGCTATGTGTCGCCGATCCCGGTGCGCCAGGCCACCCTGGGCGACGCGATCACCGCCGAGTGGACCAAGATCAAGTCGCTGCGCTCCACGATGTGGACGCTGGGCACGATGCTGGTCGTCGTCATCGGCATCGGCACCCTGATCGCGCTGGTCACCTACAACGTCTCCGACGAGGCCGACTTCAACGAGGACTCCCAGATCCTGGGCATGGGCTTCGTGGGCATCCTGCTCGGCATGATCCCGCTGCTCACCCTGGGCGTGCTGACGATCTCGTCCGAGTACGGCACCGGCCTGATCCGCACCACGCTCACCGCCTGCCCCAGCCGGGGCCGGGTGCTGGGCGCCAAGGCAATCGTCTTCTTCGCGCTGACCTTCGTGCTGACGCTGGTGGCCACGACGCTGGTGGCCATGCTGGACGCCGGCCTGCTGGCCGACCGGACGCCGAACGGGGTCGGCGGCTCCGAGTGGCTCAAGGCCACCCTCGGCGTCAGCCTCTACGTCGCGACGCTGGGCCTGTTGTCGCTGGCCGTGGGCGCGCTGCTGCGGCACTCCGCGGGCGCGATCACCGGCATGCTGGGCCTGGTGCTGCTGCCGCCGCTGCTGTCGCTGTTCATGATGTCCGAGGCCGTCCGGCCGGTCGGCAAGGCGCTGATCACCTACTCGATCCCCAGCCAGCTCGCCGTCTTCTACGGCGCCCAGATCGGTGACGACGGCCCCACCGGCTGGACGCCGCTGTGGATCGTCATCGGCGTCACCGCCCTCGCCCTGGGCGGCGCGTACGCCGCGATGACCAAGCGCGACGCCTGACGCGCCGCACCCGCACCTCAATAACCCTCAATAACGCGGGGCATTACGGGACCGCTGGAGCCGCGCGCTCCGGCGGTCCCTCGCGTTCCAGCAGGACTTGTGCCAGTGCCGCCGGTCCTCGACGCCCGCGCCGTACTGCGGCCACACCACCAGGTGCGGAACGCCGGGCGGGATCTCCTGGTCGCAGCCGGGGCAGCGGTAGTGCTTGGCCGCGGCGCCCCCGCCGATCATGCGGACCGACCACTCCTCGCCCTGCCAGCTCTCCGTCTGCTCCAGGCCGTAACGCACCGCGCCGGTCTCGTGCGGGGACGGCGCGGCGGCTTGCCGCATGGCGCCGCCTCGCGGGCGGTTTCGGCGCGGGGACACGGGTCACCTCGGAGGTCGGGGCGGGCTACGGGCCGTGACCAGGGTACGCGTCACGGTCACGGCCCCGGCCCGGTGTACCGGGGCCCCTACCCACCCGCCCCCTCCGATCATCATGAAAACTTCCTGAACGCCCGTACCTTCCGGGACCGGTCAAACGTTAATTCGCCGAGGGATGGCGCAGGACCGCCAGCAGGACCGCCAGGAGGCAGACACACGATGCGCGTTGGAGCGTTCGTCCTGGCCGCGCAGTTCCCCGGCCAGGGCCACGGCGAGGCCCTCCACCGGGCGGTGCGGACCGCGGAGGTCGCCGAGGAGGCCGGGCTGGACGCGGTCTGGGTGGCCGAGCACCACTTCGTCCCCTACGGCGTCTGTCCGTCCGCGATCACGCTGGCCGCGCTGCTCCTGGGCCGGACCCGGCGGATCGGGGTGGGCACCGCCGTGAGCGTGCTCCCCACCACGCACCCCGTGACCCTCGGGGAACAGACGGCGCTGCTGCACCTCACCTCCGGCGGCAGGTTCACCCTCGGGGTGGGCCGCGGCGGTCCCTGGGTGGACCTGGAAGTGTTCAACGCGGGCCTCGCGGCTTACGAAGAAGCGTTTCCCGAATCCCTCGAACTGCTGATGCGCTGGCTGCGCGAGCCCCGGGTGGGGGCGTCCGGCGAACGGTTCGCCTTCCGCGAGGTCCCCGTCGTCCCCCGCGCCGACGACCTCTTCGGCCACCCCGGCCCCCCGGTGACCGTCGCCTGCACCTCGCCCGCGAGCGTCCGGCTGGCCGCGCGGCACCGCCTCCCGATGCTCCTGGGCATGCACAGCACCGACGAGGAGAAGGCGCGGATGGTGGCCCTGTGGCGCGGCTGCGCCCTGGAGGCGGGCGCCTCCCCCGAGGAGGTGGCGGACCCCGGGCACGTGGCGGCCGGCGTCGTCCAGATCGGGGACCGGCGGCCCGAGGCCGCGGAGACCCTGCTGAAGGCCATGCCCGGCTGGCTGCGCCAGGGGCTCGGGGCGCACGTCACCGTCGACGGGCGGGAGCGCCGGATGCGGGACCCGCAGGACTACACGGAGCTGCTCTGCCGCATCCACCCGGTGGGCCCGCCGCGGCTGTGCGCGGACCGCCTCGCGGCCACGGCCGAGCGCACCGGGGTCAGCCGCTTCGCGCTGCTGGCGGAGGGCTCGGGCGACCTCGCCGCCACGGAGGAGAACCTGCGCCGCCTGGGCACCGACGTACTCCCGCTCCTCTCCTGACCCTGTCTCTGGCCCCGTCGTTCCCCGGACTCACAGGCTCCGGGGGAGCTGCCGCTCCCGTACGGTCGCAACCCCCGCATGCGGGGCGGCAGCAGCGCCGAACGGCCGGATCAGCAGTCGCGCAGCTCCGGGGACTGGTTGAGCACCTGGCTGCGCACGGAGGTGAAGCGCTCCAACCGCGCGTCCACCGAGGTGTCGAGCGGGAAGACCGCCACCCGGTGGCAGTTCTGGAAGGCCAGGCGGACCCCGAAGTGCCGCTGCAGCGCCCCCCGGATCGCATCGCTCGCCAGGACCCGGAGGAGCTGGCCGCGGTGGAATTCGGAAGGCGGAGGGGTGAGGTTGTCGGCGAACTCACCACCGTCTTCCCTGAGCCGGGTCACGAGCGAGTCGATCAGCTCCCATGCCCAGGGCAGGGAGGTCCGGACGCAGTCGACGAATTCCGCTTCGTCGACCTCGCCTCGCTCGGCCTGTTCAAGGAGGGCCGGTGAGACGTCGAGCGACATGGGTGTCTCCTCTCGCGACCCCGCGGGCGGGGTCTTCGGGATGGGCGAGCGGACGACGACGCCCTGTGCCCGTACGACGACCGCCCGCTTCAACGGTAATCCGGCCACTGCTGCCCCACCAGGAGAACGTACCGACAACTGGCCAACGGCGAAGGGGACGGTCCAGGGCGAATCGCGTCCGGTGCCGGGAGTCGAGTAGCGTGGCCCACCATGCGTCTCGTCATCGCCCGTTGCTCCGTGGACTACGCGGGCCGGCTCACCGCCCACCTGCCCTCCGCCCCCCGTCTGATCCTGGTCAAGGCCGACGGCAGCGTCTCGATCCACGCGGACGACCGGGCCTACAAGCCCCTCAACTGGATGTCCCCGCCGTGCACCCTCAAAGAGGCCGAGGGCGTCTGGACGGTGATCAACAAGGCGGGCGAGAAGCTCATCATCACGATGGAGGAAGTCCTCCACGACTCCTCGCACGAACTCGGCGTGGACCCCGGGCTCATCAAGGACGGCGTGGAAGCGCACCTCCAGGAGCTCCTCGCGGACCGCATCGAGACCCTCGGCGAGGGTTACACCCTCATCCGCCGCGAATACCCCACGGCCATCGGCCCGGTGGACATCCTCTGCCGCGACGCGGACGGGCAGACGGTGGCCGTCGAGCTCAAGCGCCGCGGCGAGATCGACGGCGTCGAACAGCTCACGCGCTACCTGGAGTTGCTCAACCGCGACCCGCATCTCGCGCCGGTGCGCGGCATCTTCGCGGCGCAGGAGATCAAGCCGCAGGCGCGGGTGCTGGCGACGGACCGCGGGATCGGGTGCGTGGTGCTGGACTACGACGCGCTGCGCGGCATCGAGGACGACAAGCTCCGCCTGTTCTGAGGGGTTTGCTCCCCGCCCCGCAATCCGTTTTCGCAGGGGCTGCGCCCCTGCACCCCACCGGGGGCTGCGCCCCCTGGCCCCCGAAGCGCCCTGCGGGCGCTGTCCTCAAACGCCGGACGGGCTGCTAGCGCGGGCACGAATCCAGCCCGTCCGGCGCTTGAGGACAACCGCGCGGAGCGCGGTTGCGGGGCCCGGGGCAGAGCCCCGGAAGCGGGGTGCAGCGGCGGAGCCCCGGCGAACGCGGCGCAGCCGCATTGCGGGCCCGGGGCGCAGCCCCGAAGCGGGGTGCAGGGGCGCAGCCCCCGCCCACCGCGCGGAGCGCGGTGCCGGGCCGAGGGGCGGCGCCCCGGAAGAAACGGTGAAAGGGCGGGCCAGGGGCAAACCCCGCCCGTCAGGGCGACTACCTGCCCGACCCCGAACCACCCACCGCACTCGTCGACGACCCACCCCCACCCCCGGGCGAGTGCGACGACGGCGGAGGCGGCGTCTCGTGCCCGTCGCCCGTCGGCTTCGGGTCGGTCGTCGGCGGCTTCGGATCGCCCGTCGGCCCGGGATCGTCCGAAGGCTTCGGTTTGCCCGTCGGCCCCGGATCGCCCGTCGGCGGCTTCGGCTGCGGCGACTCCCCCGGCGTCCCCGTCCGCGTCTGCGACGGCGTCCCGGACGGCTTTCCGCTCCCCGACGGCGACGGCGTCCCCGTGCCGGACGGCGTCCCGCTCGGCTCCGGGGACTCCCCCGGCGTCCCCGACCGCTCCGGCCGGGCCGACGACCGTCCGCCGGACACCGGCGCCGGACCGTCGTTCCCCACCTGCGGCCGGTCGGCGCTCATCCCGCCGTCGCCGTCCTGCTGGGACGCGGACGGCCCGGTCTTGACGTCCTTCGAGTCGGCGCCGCCCCGGTTTCCGTCGCCGGACGTGGCGCCGAGCGTGACGACGGTGCCGAGGACGGCCGCGAGGACCACACCCGCGCCCGCCGCCACCAGGTTCCGCCGGGCACCACCGGAGGTCAGCTTCTGCGCCCACGCCTGTACGCCGGCCGCCCGCCGGCCGGCCACGGGACCGCCCGCCGCCGCAGCCGACGGCGAGGCCACCGGAACCTTGCGGAAGGCAGCGGTCGTGACCCGGTCCGGGTCGGGGACCGGCCGCGCCGCCGGCCGGACCGCGGGCGGCGTCGCCGACTGCTCGCTGCGCGCCGCCGGCACCTCCTCGCCCCCGGGCGTCTGCGGCATCCGGGACGTCCGCCCGGCCGCCCCCGGCACGCCGGGCCAGGCACCTGCGGCACCAGCCGCACCAGCAGCCCCGGCCACACCCGTCGCACCCACCGCACCCGTCGGCCGGACCGGCGCCACCGGCCGCGACCGGTCCGCCACCAGCGCCAGCGCCCGCCGGCTCGCGACCGCGCCCCGCTTGTCCGCCAGCACACCGCGCAGCCCGGTGGACGCCTCCAGCTCCGCGCGGGCCCGGTCGAGGTTGCCGGTGCACAGCGCCAGCACGCCCAACTCGTGGTGGAAATACGCTTCTTCGCCGACCTCCCCGGCCAGCCGCGCCGCCTCCTGCCCGTGCCGCAGCCCCCGCTCCCAGGCGCTCCAGTGCAGGGCACCGGCGAAGGCCGGCGCCGCGGTGCGGGCCAGCAGCACCGCCGCGGCCGGCTGTCCGGGCGCGCCGCCGGACACCAGGGCCGCCAGCGCCGCGAGGATCGTGTCCGCCTCGGCGGCGATCCGCTCCGGGGCGACGGACGGATGCCCGGCCCACCAGGAGTAGTGCTGGGCGACGGTGAGTACGAGCCCGGCCGGCTCCGCGGCTCCCTCGCCGGACAGCTGCCCGGCGACCCCGGCCGCCAGCCGGTAGCGCGCGCCCACCGCGGTGATCAGCCCGGCGGCGGCCAACTCGCCCACGGCGGCGTCCGCGTGGGTGTCCCCGACGAGCGCCGGCAGCTGTGCCTGGTGGGGCACCTCGCCGCCGAGCGCGAGCGCGAGGCGCAGGGTGTCGCGGGCGGACGGGCCGAGCCGGGCGGCCAGCGGTACGGCCGGGGCGACGCCCCGGGGCAGCCCGGCGAGCCCGACGGCCGGCTCCGCCGCGGGAGCGCCGTCCTCGGGGATGCTGAACGGCCGCTCGTCCGTGGCGACGGCGGCCTCGGCCACCTCCTCGTCCCGCAGCCGCAGCACCGCCCCGGCCTGGACGAACCGCAGCGGCAGCCCGTCCGACTCCACCCACAGATCGGCGGCCCAGTCGGCCTCCTCGTCGGTCAACGGCCGCCCGACGGCGGCCTCCAGCAGCTCCAGGCAGTCGGTGCGGTCGAGCCCGCCGAGCAGGACCTCTTCCACGTGGGCGTCCTCGGAGGGCGCCGCGACGCCCGGCACCGCGGCGAAGAGGAAGGCGCACTCGGGGGTGGCGTCCAGCAGCTCGTCGAGCGCTGCGCCGCCGAACTCCAGGTCGTCCAGGACGACGACGGCGCCGATCTCCCGTACGACGGCGAGCAGTCCGGCCCGGTCGGGCCGGTGCAGCGGCGCGTGGTGGACGGCGGTGAAGAGCTCGTGCAGCAGGTCCGCGGTCGTGCGATGACGGCCGTTCAGCCGGACGACCCCGTCGGGGGCCAGGTCCGCGCAGTCGGCGGCCACGGCGTCGAGCAGTGCGGTGCGCCCCATGCCTCTGGGGCCGGTGAGGCGTACGGTGCGTCCGCGCGACAGCAGTTGACCGAGTCTCCCGCGGACCTCGCCACGGCCCACGAGGGGCAGCGCGGACTCGGGCGGCGCGGCGGCCCGGTCCCGTTCGGCGCGGTCGTCGGCGGCGCGGCGCTCCGCGGGGGCGGGCAGCCGGCCGGGCGGGCAGGGCTCTATCTCGCTGCCGTCCACGGGGTTGACGGTCAGCAGGTAGTCACCGGCGACGAGCTGGACGACCCGGGCGGGTGCGGGCTCGCGCGCGGCGTCCTCCCCGGACGCGTCCGCGTCCGTGCGCGGTGCCTCGGGTTCCCGGTTCGTCGGGTCCATGGTCCAAGCCCCCAGTCGCGTGGCGTGCCGTCGTGTCTCCCGGCCTTGTCCGGGCGCTGCGACCTCGGGTCCGGCGCCCGCCACGGGCTCCACGGGCTCATGGAGGGACGGGAAACCGAACAGACCTTGGGACAGTATCTCCGACGGGAAGGGCGGCGCGGCGCCCCGGGCGGCACAGTCTCGTGACGATGGCGGACCCCCGTCTGATGACCTTTCCGCACTCCGGGCTCAGGAGGCGTGCGGACGCGGCCTCGGCGGCCCTGTCCCAACGGCCCCGTCCCGACGGCCCCGCGTCAGCGCGCGCGGTCGCACGCCGGGAGCGACGCCGGGGGCTCCGGCTGCGCGCCGTCCTCGAAGGCGAGGATGCGGTGCAGCCTCGTGGCCACCAGGACGCGCCGCATCCGGTCCGGCACCCCGCGCAGCACCAGCCGCCGGCCGGTGCGCCCGGCCCGGCGGTGGGCCCCCATGATGACCCCGAGACCGGTGGCGTCCCAGGAGTCGAGCTCGGTCAGGTCGAGGACGAGGTCGCCCCGGCCGGCGTCGAGGGCGGAGTGCAGGACCGTTCGGGCGTCCGCCGCGTTGCGGACGTCGAGGCGGCCCCCGACGACCAGTTCGGCGTGGTCGCCCCTGATGTGCATATGCGCTCCCCTGGGTGCTGCGGTGCGGTGGGATGTGACGGTGGCTCGAAGGCTGCGGTCTCTCAAGAGGTCTCTAAAGAACTGACTGCCTCTCGCACAACAAAGTTGCCGCCCGTTAGCAAACCAACACCCAATTCACACGGTGGAGTGAACGGGGTTTTGTGCCCACCGGTCAGTACTGGTAAAAGCCCTGACCGCTCTTCCGGCCCAGGTCCCCCGCGTCGACCATGCGGCGCATGATCTCCGGCGGCGCGAACTTCTCGTCCTGGGTCTCGGTGTAGATGTTGCCCATCGCGTGCAGCAGGATGTCCAGGCCCGTGAGGTCCGTGGTCGCCAACGGGCCCATGGCGTGGCCGAATCCGAGCCGGCAGGCGACGTCGATGTCCTCGGCCGACGCGACCCCGGACTCGTAGAGCTTGATCGCCTCGCCCACCAGCGCCGTGATCAGACGCGTGGTGACGAAGCCGGCCACGTCCCGGTTGACCACGATGCAGGTCTTGCCGACGCCCTCGGCGAACTCCCGTGCGGCGGCCAGGGTTTCGTCGCTGGTCTTGTGCCCGCGCACCAGCTCGCACAGCTGCATCAGCGGGACCGGGGAGAAGAAGTGGACGCCGACGACCCGCTCCGGTCGGCTCGTCGCCGCCGCGATCTTGGTGATCGGGATGGCCGAGGTGTTGGACGCGAGCACGGCCCCCTCCCCCATCAGCCCGTCCAGCGCGCGGAAGATGTCCTTCTTGACCTCCACGTCCTCGAAGACGGCTTCGACGACGACATCCGCGTCGGCGGCCGCGTCCAGGTCCGTGGTGGCCGTGATCCGCGCGAACGCGGCGTCCGCGGCCGCGGCCTCCAGCTTCCCCTTCGAGACGAACTTGTCGTACGACGCCCGGATCCCGTCGGTCCCCCGCTTGAGGGCCTCGTCCGTCACGTCCCGCAGCACGACGTCCCAGCCGGCCTGGGCGGACACCTGAGCAATGCCGGAACCCATCAGCCCGGCCCCGATGACGGCGAGTTTCTTGGCCACTGGTGTCCCCTTCTCCCTGTTCACTTACGGCTGTTCACACACGGCTCTGCGGCGGACCTTAGCGCCCGCCCGCACGCAGGAGGAGGGGTTAGAGATGCGCGTCACGTCCCAAATGACGGACATCACACTGGACAGCACTACCGAGGGGAACACACGTCACATTCGCGCCAGATGCTCTCCGGATGCGCACCGGAGCGTCCGGCGGCGGAGGCGGCGCACCGGCCGCCGGGCCGGACTACCCTCGGACCCATGGTCAACCTGACGCGCATCTACACCCGCACCGGCGACAAGGGCACCACCGCCCTCGGCGACATGAGCCGCACCGCCAAGACCGATCCGCGCATCGCGGCGTACGCGGACGCGAACGAGGCCAACGCGGCGATCGGGGTCGCGCTGGCGCTCGGGCAGCTGCCGGAGGAGATCGTGCCGGTGCTGGTGCGGGTGCAGAACGACCTGTTCGACGTGGGGGCCGACCTCGCGACGCCGGTCGTCGAGGAGCCCAAGTACCCGCCGCTGCGGGTGGAGCAGTCCTACATCGACCGGCTGGAGGGGGACTGCGACCGCTTCCTGGCGGGGCTGGAGAAGCTGCGCAGCTTCATCCTGCCGGGCGGCACGCCGGGGGCGGCCCTGCTGCACCAGGCGTGCACGGTGGTCCGCCGGGCGGAGCGGTCCACCTGGAAGGCGATGGAGGTGCACGGCGAGACGATGAACCCGCTCGCCGCGACATATCTGAACCGGCTGTCGGACCTGCTGTTCATCCTGGCGAGGACGGCGAACAAGGAGGTCGGCGACGTCCTCTGGGTGCCCGGCGAGAACCGCTGACCCGACGACGGCCCGGCCCGGCCGGGGGTCCGGGGGTCGCCCCCGGACAAGCACAGCATCCTGGCGAGGACGGCGAACAAGGAGGTCGGCGACGCCCTCTGGGTGCCCGGCGAGAACCGCTAGACCCGGGAGCCGTCCGACGACGACGGCGCCCGCTTCGGCCAGAGCGTGTAGCTCAGCGCGATGACGACGTTGATGCCGATCAGCATCAGCATCGAGCTCTGCCAGCCCCGCAGGGAACTCGTGTCCCCGGAGCCCCCGACGTACCAGATGGCGGCCTGGAGCAGGGCGAGCGCGACCGACGCCGCCAGGATCCACTTGCCCGCCGTCCGCCACTCGTGGACGGCCCGGGCCCTGCCGTACCTCGGCGGCTTGACCGGCGGCGGGCCGCCCGCGAAGCGGTGGGCCACCCGCTGGTCGACCCACTTGATCGTGGAGTGGCCCAGCCCCACGGAGAAGCCGATGTAGACCGCCGCGATGCCGTGCTTCGTGCTCGCCTCGGCCCCGTTCCGCAGGTCGATCGCGGTGACGATCAGCAGGACGACCTCCAGCAGCGGCTCCAGCAGCAGCACCGCCGCCCCCGCGCGCGGCATCCTCGCCAGGTAGCGCAGGCCCAGGCCCCCGGCCAGCAGGATCCAGAAGCCCACCTCGCAGGCGACGATCAACGTGACGATCACGGCCCTCTCCTTCCCTCCCTCCCAGGCTCCCCGTGTCCGGCCGCCGTTTCGTCGTCGCGGACGGCGATTCGCGACTGCATCCTTCGATGTACCCGGGCCACCGCCCGGCGGCCCGGCGGCGGACGACCGCACCCCGCCCCACGTGCTGTGATGGACCCATGCCCCGCCCTCTCCTCCCCCACCGCGACGACCTGCTGATCGCCGCCGCCGGAGTGACCGGCGGCCTGGTGCTGTACGCGCTGGGGCTGGCCAGCCGGCCGGTCTCGGCCGGCCTGCCGGGACGGCTGTCGCTGCTGGCGCTCGCGGTGATGGCCGGGGCCGAGCTGCTGCGCCGCCGGAAGCCCCTCGTCGGGCTCGCCGTCGGGACGCCCGCGCTGGTGCTGGACCTGTGCTCGGGCAATCTGACCACCACCACGGTGATGTTCACGGACCTGGTGTACGCGGCCGTGCTGTACGGCCCCCCGGCCGCGTACCGCCTCCTCCCCCGCGCCTGCGAAGTGCTGTCCGTGACCGGGATGCTGCTGGCCGTCGCGCTCCTCCGGAGACCCGAGGCCGTGCTGATCGGCCTCGCCCTGGCCGTCGTCACCATCGCTCCCGCCTGGACCGGCGTCGGCGTCCGCCGCCACCGCGACGCCGCCGGGGCCGCCCGGCTGGCGGCCGAACGGACCGTCCTGCTGGCCGAGATGGACCGGCGCCAGGCCGTCGGCGCCGAACGCGCGCGGATGGCCCGCGAGTTGCACGACCTGGTCGCCGGCCACCTGTCGGCCATCGCGATCCACTCCACGGCCGCCCTGTCGATCAACGAGGAGCGGGCGTCCCGCGAGGCGCTCGGCGTGATCCGGGAGAACAGCGTCCAGGGGCTCGCGGAGATGCGCCGCCTGATCGGCCTGCTCCGCAGGGCGGGCGACGCGGACGAACCGGCCCCCACGCCCACGCTCGACGGCCTCGACGCCCTGCTGGAGCGGGCCCGCGCCACCGCCCCCGGCTTCCGCTTCGCGCTCCGCGACGGCCGCGGCCCGGGCCCGCTGCCGGCCCCCGTCGAACTGGCCGCCTACCGCGTCGTCCAGGAGTCGCTGACCAACGCGGTCAAGCACGCCGCGCCCGGCGCGGTGACCGTGGAACTGGCCCGCGACGACGGGACGTTGACCGTACGCGTGACCAGCCACCTCGGCGAGGGCGAACGCCCGCCCCGCGCCCCCGGGTCCCACGCGGGGCTGATCGGGATGCGGGAGCGCGTCGCCCTGCTCGGCGGGGAGTTCGCGGCGGGCCCCGAGGGCGGGCAATGGCACGTACGGGCGGTGCTGCCCGTGGACGAGGAGACCAAGTGACCACCACCGTAAGGATCGTCGTCGCCGAGGACCAGGCCGCCGTCCGCTCCGGCCTCGTGCTGATCCTCCGCTCCGCGCCCGGCGTCGAGGTCGTCGGGGAGGCGGCGGACGGCGAGGAGGCCGTGCGGCTGGCGCGCGAACTCCGGCCCGATCTCGTCCTGATGGACGTCCAGATGCCACGCCTGGACGGCATCTCGGCCACCCGGCAGATCACCGGCGAGGGCCTGGCCGACGTCCTCGTCCTGACCACCTTCGACCTGGACGAGTACGTCTTCGGCGCGCTGCGCGCCGGCGCGGCGGGCTTTCTGCTCAAGGACAGCGAGGCCGCCGACCTGGTCGCGGCGGTACGGACCGTGGCGCGCGGCGAGGGACTGATCTCGCCGGCCGTGACGCGGCGCCTCATCTCGGAGTTCGCCCGGCGCTCGCCCGCGCCGGCGGCGGACGCCCCGGCCCTGGAGACGCTCACCCG
The DNA here is from genome assembly GCF_039535865.1 of Streptomyces thioluteus. Lineage (NCBI taxonomy): Bacteria > Bacillati > Actinomycetota > Actinomycetes > Kitasatosporales > Streptomycetaceae > Streptomyces > Streptomyces thioluteus. The sequence goes on along the minus strand of NZ_BAAAXZ010000026.1, from coordinate 20,769 downwards.
GCGCGAGCGCGAGGTGCTGGTGTGCCTGGGCGAGGGGCTGTCCAACGCGGAGATCGCCGGACGGCTGGGCATGGCCGAGGCGACCGCGAAGACCCATGTCAGCAGGTTGCTGGGGAAGTTGGAGCTGCGGAGCAGGGTGCAGGCGGCGGTACTGGCCCAGGAATGGGGTCTGGTCCAGACCTCTTGACCATTGGTACGGACCTTCTTACGCTCCCCTCACAGCTGTGGTGAGCGAGCACCGCAAACACACCCCCCAACCTCCCCCCAGCACCCCGTGTTTCGCATGCTCACCTCGCTGCTCACAGGTCACGGAAGTAGCTCCATCCCCACCCTCTCCGGACCTCACCCGAGGAGCACCCTTGAACAGACATACCTCCCGGTTGACCAGAATCACCGCCGCGCTCGGCGCGCTGCTGCTCCCGGTCGCGGCGCTCGTCGGCCTCGCCGCACCGGCCAACTCGGCCTCCGTCGCAGGCCCTTCGGCGACGGCGACCTTCGCCAAGACCTCCGAATGGGGCGGCGGCTACCAGGGCGAGTGGACCGTCAAGAACACCGGCACCACGACGATCGACGCCTGGACCGTCGAGTGGGACTTCCCCGCCACCACCACGGTCGGGGCCTACTGGGACGCCCTGATCACCAGCTCCGGCTCGCACTACACGGCCAAGAACCGTGAGTACAACGGCTCCATCGCCCCCGGCGCCAGCGTCACCTTCGGCTTCGTCGCCGCGGGCGACGGCGCGCCGGCGGGCTGCAAGCTCAACGGCGGCGCCTGTGACGGCTCTTCGACGGACACCCCGCCCAGCGCACCCGGACAGCCCGCCTCGGCCGGGGTGACCGCCGACAGCGTCTCGCTGAAGTGGGCGGCCGCCACGGACGCCAAGGGGATCAAGAACTACGACGTCTACCGCGGCAAGGACAAGGTCGCGACGGTGGCCAAGCTCGCGTACACGGACACCGGCCTCACGGCCGACACCGAGTACACGTACACCGTCGTCGCCCGCAACGTGAACGACAGGACCGGACCGGCGAGCCCCTCCGCCACCTTCCGCACCACGAAGGGCGGTTCGGACAAGCCGCCGTCCGCGCCCGGCACCCCGCAGGCGACCGCCGTCACCGACACCTCGGTCGCCCTCAAGTGGACCGCGGCGACCTCGGACCGGGGCGTCAAGGAGTACGACGTCTACCGCGGCACGGTGAAGGCGGCGACCGTCGCCAAGCTCGCGTACACCGACACCGGGCTGACCGCCGGCACCGACTACACGTACACCGTCGTCGCCCGGGACACCGCCGGCCAGACCGGGCCCGCCAGCACGCCGCTGACCGTCCGGACCACCGGCGGGGGCGGCGACCCGCAGCCCGGCGCGGCCGCCGTCAAGGCCGGGTACTTCGTGCAGTGGGGCATCTACGGGCGCGGCTACACGGTGAAGTCCCTGGACACGACGGGAGCCGCGGCCAAGCTCACGCACATCAACTACGCCTTCTCCAACATCGACCCGAACAACCTCACCTGCCTCAACGGCGTCACCAAGGCCACCGGGTCCAACCCCCAGGACCCCAGCCAGGGTGACGGCGCGGGCGACTCCTGGGCCGACTACGAGAAGGGCTTCGGAGCCGGCGAGTCCGTGGACGGCGTCGGCGACAGCTGGGACCAGCCGCTGGCCGGCAACTTCAACCAGGTCAAGAAGCTCAAGGCCAAGTACCCGAAGCTCAAGGTCCTGATGTCGATCGGCGGTTGGACCTACAGCAAGTACTTCTCGGACGTCGCGAAGACGGACGCGTCCCGTCAGAAGTTCGTGAAGTCCTGTATCGACATGTACATCAAGGGGAACCTCCCGGTCACCAACGGCCGTGGTGGTGCCGGGGTCGCGGCCGGGATCTTCGACGGCTTCGACATCGACTGGGAATGGCCGGGCTCGGACGGCCACGCCGGCAACCACGTCTCGAAGGACGACAAGGCCAACAACACCCTGCTCTTCGCGGAGTTCCGCCGCCAGCTGGACGCGCTGAGCGGGTCCGGCGGCCAGAAGTACCTCCTGACGGCCTTCACCCCGGCCGACCCGGCGAAGATCGACGCCGGCTGGGACATCACGACCAAGGACGGTACGCCGAGCGTCTTCGACTACATGGACTACGCGAACGTCCAGGGCTACGACTTCCACGGCTCGGGCAGCGACAACAGCTGGGAGCCGAACCGCACCGGTCACCAGGGGAACCTCTACCCCGACCCCAAGGACCCCTACACGACCAAGTTCAGCGTCGAGAAGACCGTCCAGACGTACCTGGACGCGGGCGTCGACCCGCGGAAGGTCGTCCTCGGCCTGGCCTTCTACGGCCGCGGCTGGCAGCAGGTCGCGGACGGCGGCGCGAACGGCGCCTGGCAGAAGGCGAACGGAGCGGCCCCCGGCCAATTCCCCGAGGAATCCGGCACCCGCGGCTACGACAACCTGCTGGCGTCCGTGGCGGGCCTGAAGATCTACCACGACGAGACGTCGGTGGCGACGTACGGATTCACCGGTGACAACGGTCAGTGGTGGACGTTCGACGACGCCTGGTCGATCGGCAAGAAGACGGCCTGGCTGAAGTCCAGGCGCCTCGGCGGCGCAATGATCTGGGAGATGTCCGGCGACAGCGGAACGCTGATGACGGCCCTGGACAACGGCCTCCGCTGACGCGGGATTTGCCCCCGCCCCGCCCTTTCACCGTTTCCCGGGGCAGGCCCCCGGCCCCGGCCCGCACTCCGCGCGGTAGGGCGGGGCGGGGCTCCGCCCCCGCACCCCACCGGGGGCTGCGCCCCCGGGCCTTCATTCAGGGCTCCGCCCCGGACCCCCGCAATGCGGCTTCGCCGCATTGTCCTCAAACGCCGGACGGGCTGAATCAGCCCGTCCGGCGTTTGAGGACAGCGCCCGCAGGGCGCTTCAGGGGTCCAGGGGGCGAAGCCCCCGGGTTGGGGTGCAGGGGGCGAAGCCCCCGCCGCCGCGCGGAGCGTGGCCCCGCGCGGCACGCACGCCGCGGGGGTCCCGCAGGGGCGCAGCCCCTGTGAAAACGGATTAGGGCGGGGCGGGGAGAGAAAACCCCTACGCCACATTCACCCGCTGCCCCGGCGGCGCCGCCTCCAACCACGCCAGAAACCCCGTCAGCGCATCCTCGCTCATCGCCAGCTCCAGCCGCGTCCCCCGATGCGAACACATCAGCACGACCGCGTCCGACAGCAGCGCCAACTCCTCGTCCCCCAGCGGCGCCCGCCGCTCCAGCACCTCGATCGACGCGCGCTCCAACAGCCGCCGCGGCCGCACCGCGTACGAGAAGACCCGGAACCACTCGATCCGGTCACCGCTGTAGCGCGAGACGCCGTACACCCACCCCTTGCCGGCCGGTTCACCGGTCCGTTCCGCGGAGACGTCCCACCGCAGGCTGCAGTCGAAGGTGCCCCCGGACCGCTGGATGAGCCGCCTGCGCAGCCCGAAGACGAAGAGTCCCAGCAGGACCAGCAGCACGACGATGCCGCTCACGAGCAGAGCGAGGACCATCACGACCGACCTCCTCGCATCATCTAGAGCAACCGCACCTGTATTGCCTCAGCCGCGGACCGCCCTGGTTTGTTCCAGGCGGTCCGCGGCTGAGGGACGTACTTCAGTGGGCCGCGGCCTAGTGAGGGCCTGCGGCCGCACGCATCCGGACTTCCGCGCGGCGCTCGGCGGCCGCGTCGGCCTCCGACTTCGCGCGCTCGAGCGCCCGCTCCGCGCGGGTGACGTCGATCTCGTCCGCCAGCTCGGCGATCTCCGCGAGCAGCGACAGCTTGTCGTCCGCGAAGGAGATGAAACCGCCGTGCACCGCGGCGACGACGGTCCCGCCGTCGGCGGTCCTGATGGTCACCGGGCCGGACTCCAGCACACCGAGCAGCGGCTGGTGGCCGGGCATGACGCCGATGTCACCCGATGTGGTACGCGCGATGACCAGAGTGGCCTCGCCGGACCAGACGCTTCGGTCCGCCGCGACCAGCTCGACGTGCAGCTCAGCAGCCAACGTGGCTCCTCGGGTCTCCACCCGCCGGGTCCGGCGGGCGTTGGGTCAAAGAATAGGGGACGTACGGTCCGGGGGCGGGGGCGCCCCGCCCCCGGACCGTGAGCATCGGAATGCTCAGGAGACGCCCAGCTCCTTGGCGTTGTTCTTGAGGTCCTCAAGACCACCGCACATGAAGAACGCCTGCTCCGGGAAGTGGTCGAACTCACCGTCGCAGATCGAGTTGAACGCGGCGATGGACTCGTCCAGCGGAACGTCCGAACCGTCGACACCGGTGAACTGCTTCGCCGCGTGGGTGTTCTGCGACAGGAAGCGCTCGACGCGACGGGCGCGGTGGACGACCAGCTTGTCCTCTTCGCCCAGCTCGTCGATACCGAGGATCGCGATGATGTCCTGGAGGTCCTTGTACTTCTGCAGGATGCCCTTGACGCGCATGGCGGCGTCGTAGTGGTCCTGCGCGATGTAACGCGGGTCCAGGATGCGGGACGTCGAGTCCAGCGGGTCGACCGCCGGGTAGATGCCCTTCTCCGAGATCGGACGCGACAGAACGGTCGTGGCGTCCAGGTGGGCGAAGGTGGTCGCCGGAGCCGGGTCGGTCAGGTCGTCCGCGGGGACGTAGATCGCCTGCATCGAGGTGATCGAGTGACCACGGGTCGAGGTGATGCGCTCCTGGAGGAGGCCCATCTCGTCGGCCAGGTTCGGCTGGTAGCCCACCGCGGAGGGCATGCGGCCGAGCAGGGTCGAGACCTCGGAACCGGCCTGGGTGAAGCGGAAGATGTTGTCGATGAAGAACAGCACGTCCTGCTTCTGGACGTCACGGAAGTACTCGGCCATGGTGAGGCCGGCCAGCGCGACGCGGAGACGCGTGCCCGGCGGCTCGTCCATCTGACCGAAGACCAGCGCGGTCTTGTCCAGAACGCCCGACTCTTCCATTTCCTGGATGAGGTCGTTGCCCTCACGGGTGCGCTCACCGACGCCGGCGAAGACGGAAACGCCCTCGTGCAGCTTGGCCACACGCATGATCATTTCCTGGATCAGCACGGTCTTGCCGACACCGGCACCACCGAACAGACCGATCTTGCCGCCCTTGACGTACGGGGTCAGCAGGTCGACGACCTTCAGACCGGTCTCGAACATCTCGGTCTTCGACTCGAGCTGGTCGAACGCCGGGGCCTTGCGGTGGATGGACCAGCGCTCGGTGACCTCGGACTCGGCCTCGGGGTCGTTGAGGATCTTGCCCAGGGTGTTGAACACCCGGCCCTTGGTGACGTCACCGACGGGGACGGTGATGCCGTCGCCGGTGTCGGTCACCGCGGCCTGGCGGACCAGGCCGTCGGTGGGCTCCATGGCGATCGCGCGGACCAGGCCCTCGCCCAGGTGCTGCGCGACCTCGAGCGTCAGGGTCTTCTTCTTGCCGGCGTCGGCCGGGTCGGAGACCTCGACGGTCAGAGCGTTGTAGATCTCCGGCATCGCGTCGACGGGGAACTCCACGTCGACGACCGGGCCGATGACCCGGGCGACGCGGCCCGTCGCGGCGGCCGTCTCAACAGTGGTGGTCATTTATCGGTCACTCCCCGCGGTCGCGTCGGCCAGGGCGCTCGCGCCTCCGACGATCTCGCTGATTTCCTGGGTGATGTCGGCCTGTCGGGCCGCGTTGGCAAGCCGCGTGAGCGACTTGATGAGGTCTTCGGCGTTGTCGGTCGCCGACTTCATCGCCCGGCGGCGGGCCGCGTGCTCGGAAGCGGCGGCCTGCAGCAGGGCGTTGTAGACACGGGACTCGACGTACCGCGGCATCAGCGCGTCGAGCACCGCCTCGTCCGACGGCTCGAACTCGAACAGCGGAAGGATCTGGTCCTTCGCCGCCGCGTCCTCGGCCTCCGTCTTCTCGAGGGTCAGCGGCAGCAGCCGCTTGTCCACCGGGGTCTGCGTCATCATCGACACGAACTCCGTGAAGACGATGTGCAGCTCGTCCACGCCGCCCTCGGCCGTGTCCGCAAGGACGGCCTCGATCAGCGGGTCCGCCACCTTCTTGGCGTCGGCGTAGGTCGGGCTGTCGGTGAAGCCCGTCCACGACGCGGCGACCGGGCGCTCCCGGAAGCCGTAGTAGCCCACGCCCTTGCGGCCGACGATGTAGTGGACGACCTCCTTGCCCTCCGCGCGCAGCCGCTCGGTGAGCTGGTCCGCCGCCTTGATGGCGTTGGAGGAGTAACCGCCCGCCAGACCGCGGTCGCTCGTGACGAGCAGCACCGCGGCCCGCACCGGCTGCTCGACCTCGGTCGTCAGCGGGTGCTTGGTGTTGGAGCCGGTGGCGACGGCGGTCACGGCCCGGGTGAGCTCACTGGCGTACGGAGTGGACGCGGCCACCTGGCGCTGTGCCTTGACGATGCGCGAGGCGGCGATCATCTCCATCGCCTTGGTGATCTTCTTGGTCGCGGAGACGGACTTGATCCGCCTCTTGTAGACCCGGAGCTGGGCACCCATGCTCAGCCCTCGCCCCAGCAGCTTGCCGTCCGCGGTCTGGAACTGCTGCTTGAAGGACGCGACGGCGTCGCCGAGCGCCTGCAGCGTGTCGTCCGACATCTTGCCGCCCTCGACGATGCTGGTCATCAGGCCCTTGTGCGCCTGGTGCAGGTAGTCGAGGAGCTCGCGCTCGAAGCGGCGGATGTCCTCCACCGGGACGTCGTCCATCTTGCCGGTGGTGCCGGACCAGATGGAGACGACCTGGTCCTCGGTGGCGTACGGGGCGTACTGGGTCTGCTTCAGCAGCTCGACCATGCGCTTGCCGCGCTCCAGGGCCGCCTTGGAGGCCGCGTCCAGGTCGGAACCGAAGGCGGCGAACGCCTCCAGCTCACGGAACTGGGCGAGGTCCACGCGGAGCCGGCCGGACACCTGGCGCATGGCCTTGTGCTGGGCGGAACCACCGACACGGGAGACCGAGATACCGACGTTCAGGGCCGGGCGCTGGCCGGCGTTGAACAGGTCGGACTCCAGGAAGCACTGGCCGTCGGTGATGGAGATGACGTTGGTCGGGATGAACGCCGAGACGTCGTTCGCCTTGGTCTCGACGATCGGCAGACCGGTCATCGAGCCGGCGCCCATCTCGTCGGAGAGCTTGGCGCAGCGCTCCAGCAGGCGGGAGTGCAGGTAGAAGACGTCGCCCGGGTAGGCCTCGCGGCCCGGCGGACGGCGCAGCAGCAGGGAGACGGCACGGTAGGCGTCGGCCTGCTTCGACAGGTCGTCGAAGACGATCAGGACGTGCTTGCCCTGGTACATCCAGTGCTGGCCGATGGCGGAACCGGTGTAGGGGGCGAGGTACTTGAAGCCCGCCGGGTCGGACGCCGGGGCCGCGACGATGGTCGTGTACTCCAGGGCGCCGGCCTCCTCCAGCGCACCGCGCACGGACGCGATGGTGGAGCCCTTCTGGCCGATGGCGACGTAGATGCAGCGGACCTGCTTGTTCGGGTCGCCGGTGCGCCAGTTGGCACGCTGGTTGATGATCGTGTCGATCGCCAGCGCGGTCTTGCCGGTCTGGCGGTCACCGATGATCAGCTGACGCTGGCCACGGCCGATCGGGGTCATGGCGTCGACGGCCTTGTAGCCGGTCTCCATCGGCTCATGGACCGACTTGCGGACCATGACGCCGGGGGCCTGCAGTTCGAGGGCGCGGCGGCCCTCGGTCTTGATCTCGCCGAGACCGTCGATCGGGTTGCCCAGCGGGTCGACGACGCGGCCGAGGTAGCCCTCGCCCACACCGACGGAGAGCACCCTCACCGGTGCGCTGCACCGGCTGGCCCTCCTCGATGCCGCTGAACTCGCCGAGGACGATCGCGCCGATCTCGCGCTCCTCGAGGTTGAGGGCGAGGCCGAGGGTGCCGTCCTCGAACTTCAGCAGCTCGTTCGCCATGGCCGAGGGCAGCCCCTCGACCTTGGCGATGCCGTCGCCGGCCAGGCTGACCGTACCGACCTCCTCGCGCGAGGCCGCGTCCGGCTTGTACGCCTGGACAAAGTTCTCCAGCGCGTCCCGGATCTCCTCCGGCCGGATCGTGAGCTCCGCCATCTGGGTTCCCTGCTCTCCTTGTTGGGCCCGAAGTATTTCTTCCCCGGGGGGCTTCCCCCCTGGGACACCGTCGGCCCAACTCGGGCCGTCAGTCATGCTCTTGAGTTGGTGGCTGGTCAGCCGGCCATCCGGCGGCCCGCGTCGGCGAGCCGGTCCGCGATGGTTCCGCTGATGACCTCGTCGCCGATGCGCACCTGGATGCCGCCGAGGACCTCCGGGTCGACGTCCAGGTTGAGGTGGACGTGCTTCCCGTAGATCCGGGCGAGGGCGTCGCCGAGGCGCTGCTTCTGCCGGTCGTTCAGCGGCACCGCGGAGGTGACCTCCGCGACGACGCGCGGCCACGGCGGTCCGCGGCCAGCTTGGAGAGGGCGGTGAGCCCCGCTTCCAGGCTACGGCCTCGCGCGGTGCGGTGACCAGCCGGGTGACCAGCCGCTCGGTGACCGGGTTGGCCCGGCCGCCCAGCAGCGTGCGCAGCAGCTCGGTCTTGGCGGCCTTGTCGGCGACCTTGTCGGTCAGCGCGGCGCGCAGACCGGGGTTGGACTCGACGATGCGGCCGAAGCGGAACAGCTCGTCCTCGACGTCGTCCAGCTGGCCGGCCCGCTGGGCGGCGACCAGGTCGGCGCTCGCCGCGAGCTCCTCCAGCGCGTCCACCAGGTCGCGCGAGGACGACCAGCGGGAGCGGACCAGGCCGCTCACCAGGTCGGCCGCGTCGCTGCCGACCTGTCCGCGCAGCAGGCGCCCGGCCAGCTCGGCCTTGGCCTCGGCGGGCTGCGCCGGGTCGGTGAGGACCCGGCGCAGCGACACCTCGCGGTCGAACAGCGCGGTGACGGAGGCGAGGTCCCCGGCGAGCCCCGCGGCGTCGGCCGAGGCGCTGTCCACCAGCGCGTCGAGGTTCTCGCGTGCGGAGGCCAGGGCCTCGCGGCTCGCTCCGTTCATCGGGTGACCTCAGCCTTCGTGGTGTCGGCCGGCTTGGCCTCGAGCGCGTCGAGGGAACCGGTCGATGGTGCGTTCCTGCCGGGCGGAGTCCTTCATGGACTCGCCGACGATCCGGTCGGCCAGGTCGATGGCCAGCTGGCCCACGTCCTGCCGCAGCGAGGCCGCGGCGGCCTGGCGGTCGGCCTCGACCTGGGCGTGAGCCGGCAGCAACGATCTCTCACCGCTGCTCCGCTCGCCCTCGGCCCGCATCTCGACGACCATCGCGGCGCCCTGCTCCTGCGCCTCCTGGCGCAGGCGCGCGGCCTCGGTGCGTGCCTCGGCGAGCTGAGCCCGGTAGTCGTCGAGTACCTGCTTGGCCTCCTCCTCGGCGGCCTTGGCCTTCTCCAGGCCGCCCTCGATGGCCGCCCGGCGCTCGTCCCAGGGTCTTGTTCAGACCCGGGAGGAGCTTCTTGCGAGGAAGACGAGGACGATGAGGAAGGCGAGCAGGCCGATGACGAGCTCCGCATCGGCGGGAGGAACGCGGGTTCTTCTCCGAGGCCAGGGATGCTGCCAGGGCGATCACATCAGTGCCTTTCGTCGCGTCAATGGTGTCGTCTAGCCGGATCAGCTGGCGTAGACGAAGCCCATGACGAGGCCGATGAGGGCGAGCGCCTCACAGAGGACGAAGCCCAGGATCTGGTTGGCGCGGATCAGACGCGGCCGCCTCGGGCTGGCGGGCCAGGGCCTGGGTGCCGTTGCCGAAGATGATGCCGACGCGACACCGGGGTCCGATGGCCGCGAGGCCGTAACCGATGGAGGCCCAGGTTGCCCTTCAGGGAAACGCCGTCGGCAAGGGTCTGGAGCGCAGCGGACATGCCGTTTCTTCCTTCTCTTTCACGGACCGGTGGGGGTTGGCCACACCGGACGTCTGGGGGTCTGTAGGGGCGGACTGCTCAGTGGTGCTCGGCGAGAGCGCCCTGGATGTACGAGCAGGCCAGGAGGACGAAGACGTACGCCTGAATGGGCCTGGATGAACATCTCGAAGACGGTCAGCAGGATGACCATCACGAAGGAGACGCCGGCGTAGGCGATGACGATGCCGTTCAGCAGGTACCAGCTGGCGATGGTGAAGATCAGCAGCAGGACGTGGCCGGCGAACATGTTCGCGAAGAGACCGGACCGCGTGGGTGAACGGCCGGATCAGCAGGTTGGAGAACAGCTCCAGGACCATGACCAGCGGGAGGACCCAGCCGAGTTCCTTGTTGTAGCCGGTGATGTTCTTGAAGCCGCCGACAAAGCCGTGGCGCTTGAAGGTCAGCGGCACCCAGATCAGGTAAACCAGCAGGGCGAGACCGGCCGGGTAGGCAATGATCGACGTCACCGGGAACTGGGCGACCGGGACGATCGACCAGAGGTTCATGATCCAGATGAAGAAGAACAGCGAGACCATGAGGGGGACGTACTTGTCGCCCTCCTTCTTCCCCAGGGCCTCGTAGACGATCCCCTTGCGGATGAAGTCGTAGCCCGCCTCACCGACCATCTGGAGCTTGCCCGGCACCACCTTGGCGCGGCCGAAGGGCGGCCCAGAGGAAGACGAGCACGACGACCGAGCTCAGCACGGCCAGCAGCATCGGCTTGTTGACCTCGATGCCGCCGATCTTGAAGAGCGGCTCGAAGACGAAGGAGTGAAGGCCCGGTGTCGGGAAGCCGCACCCATCGAAGAATGTGGCAGTCGGTCTCGAAGGCGAGCATCTGGTCAGCACTCACCGCGAGCTCCTTCAACATGGCGCATAGGTACGGCAACCTCGTTGTGTCGGCGCGGCAAGCAGCCACGGAACGGCACTGGACTGGTCTTACGGTTAGGGGTGCGGCAGGTCGGCCGGTGGCCGGTGGCCACCGCAGGCATCAGCTGGGCGGACCGCCGAATCGCTCCCGCAGGGAGCGGGGCTCCGGCCGTCTGCGTCCGCTGCACCTCAGATGGCACCGGACGATAGCAGGTGAGCAAGCGAGCACTTATTCCGGCCCTACCTGTCATGACCGGGACTCCGCCGGCGCGGGCTTCTTCGCGTCGGCGGCGGCCTCGGGATCGACGTAAAGGATCTCATCTTCATGTGGGCGCGCAGCTGGGCCGCGACCCAGACGAGGGTCGCGGCGAGCACCGAGAAGGCGAAGGAACGGACGTTGAAGAGCGTGGTGTCCTTCAACAGGCCGAGGAGTACGGCGATCACCAGGAACTGCACGGCGTAGAGCGCGAGTCCCATCATCTGGAACACCTGCGGCCACTGCCGGGCAGTGCGCTGGAGCATGTACAGACCGAGCGACATGTTGGCCAGGGCGAGCGCGGTGCCCGCGACCGCTCCGACGGCCCCCTTGCCCCCCGCGAACGCGAAGGCGGCGGCAACGGCGACGACCCCCGCGACAGCGGTCGGTACGGCGCACTGAAGTAGCGTTCGGGCGTCGTTGGCCTGCATGAAGGGTCTCTCCGGCGGAGTCGGAAGCAACGATTCGTCGGGGACGAGGCGTATCCCGGGGTTCGGCGCGTAGAAGCGCGGCGAAGAGCCCGTTAGAGGTATTGCACTAGGGTCCTTCGGCTCTGCCACCGGTTTCGTGAACGGTATCACAAACTATTTGATGAGGCCTTTACCTATATCGTGTGCTGCCTGTCACACGCAAGAGCGAAGCCGCCCGTCAGCGGGCTGACGAGCGGCTTCTTCTCTGCTAGCGGCTAGCGGCGGCCGCTGATGTTCCGTACGTCGCGGAACCGCGAGCGGTCGCCGATCGCCGTCGCCCCGTGCAGGCCCGCGGGGACGGGCTCGCGCTCGTCCGACAGGTCCTGCTCCCCGGCGGCCGCCGGGATCCCGGCGGGCGGGGTGCCCTTGCGCCGGTAGCGCGGCGGCACCAGGTGCTCGGCCCAGCGCGGTGCCCGCGGGGTGAACCGCGGCATCAGCAGCAGCACCAGGCCCACCGCGCTCAGGGCCACGATCACCAGCAGGATCCGGCCGCTGGCCTCGGAGTTCACCGAGTACGCCACCGTGCCGAACGAGATCAGCGCCGACCAGAAGTACATGATCAGCACCGCCCGGCTGTGCGAGTGGCCGATCTCCAGCAGCCGGTGGTGCAGATGGCCTCGGTCGGCGGCGAACGGCGACTGGCCGTTCCACGTCCGGCGCACGACCGCCAGCAGCAGGTCCGCCACCGGCACCGCGATGATCGTCAGCGGCAGCAGCAGCGGCATGTAGACCGGCACCGTGGCCTGCACGGTCGCCTTCTCGGAACCGGTGAAGGAGCCGAGCAGGTTCGGGGTCGACCTGGCCGGTGATGGAGATCGCGCCCGCGGCCAGCACCAGGCCGATGAGCATCGACCCCGAGTCGCCCATGAAGATCCGCGCGGGGTGCATGTTGTGCGGCAGGAAGCCCAGACACATGCCGATGAGGACCGCCGCGAAGAGCGTCGCCGGCGCGGCCGCCTCCACGTTGTGCCCGTACCAGAGCCGGTAGGCGTAGAGGAAGAACGCCGCCGCCGCCAGGCACACCATGCCGAGGCGAGGCCGTCCAGGCCGTCCACGAAGTTCACCGCGGTTGATGGTGATGGACCACCAGGGCGACGGTCAGCAGCGTGCCCCTGCATGGGGGTGAGCGCCACCGTGCCGATGCCCGGGCACCGGCAGCCAGAGGATGTCAGTCAGCCCCTGGAGCACCATCACGCCGGCCCGCGCGATCATACTGGCCGCACGCAGCTTGACCAGGGCGTCCCACGCCCCACTTGTCGTCCAGCACGCCGAGCAGCCAGAATCAGCCCGGCCCCCGGAGAGCAGGGCTCTGGGCTCGTTGGACGTCTCGAAGACGGGCTTGAGGTTCGACAGGTGCGAGGCGACCAGCAGGCCCGCGCACAGGCCGCCGAACATGGCGATCCCGCCGAGCGCGCGGCACGCGCAGTCGGTTTCGCGGTGCACGTCGCGCGCGCGCGATCTCCGGCATCGCGCCGGCCATGATCGCGAACTTTCGCACCGGCCCGTGAGCAGGTAGGTGACCGCCACGGTGACGCACAGCGTTCAGCAGGTATTCACGCACGGGCTGCCCCCAGGGATCTCGCTGGACATCACAGCCCACCACCATATGCGCGCGTGGTCCCGGATCCGTGAATGGAGATGAAGACGTTCACCACCCCCTGATGGTTGCAAACGATCAGTCCCGCGCAGGAATAGGGCGGGAACGCGGTCGCCAGTGCGGCGACCTGCTCCCGGAGCCGGCCGGCCGGCTCCGTGCCCCGCAGCTGCGCGCCCCATCAGGGCGGCCACCCGGTCCATCTCCGGAACGCCCATGCCCTGGGTGGTGACCGCCGCGGTGCCCAGCCGCAGCCCGCGCGCCGAGCCCCTGGCCCAGGCCGCAGACGTCGAGCACGATCCCGGCGCCGGCCAGCCGGCCGCGGGCCGCGTGGCGTCCAGACCGAGCGGGCCCGTGTCGGCGGTCCCCAGGTGGGTGTCCGTGCCCCGGTGGCGACGGCCAGGCCCTCCTCGGCCAGCGCGGCGGCGAGCGCCCGGGCGTTGGCCACCACCTGATGGCGTACGCGGTGAACGCCGGCGTGGCAGCCTCCCCGAAGGCGACGGCCTTGGCGGCGACGGTGTGCATCAGGGCGCCGCCCTGGACGAACGGGAACACCCGCCCGGTCGACGCGGTCCGCCAGCCGCGCCCCCGCACAGCAGCATCCCGCCGCGCGCGGCCCGCGCAGCACCTTGTGCGTGGTGGCGCACACCACGTCGGCGTACGGCACAGGGTTGGGCGCCGCTCCCCCGGGCGACCAGGCCGATGGGTGTGCGCGGCGTCCCACGATGAGGTGCGGCGTCCCACCTCGTCGGCGATCTCGCGGAAGAGCGCGTATGTCGGGGTGGCGCGGATACGAGGTCGAGCCGCAGACGATCGCCCGGGGCCGGTGCGCCAGGGCCAGGGCGCGCAGCCGGTCGTAGTCGATGAGCCCGGTGTCCGGGTGGACCCCGTAGCCGGTGAAGTCGAACCAGCGGCCCGAGAAGTTGGCCGGGGAGCCGTGGGTGAGGTGCCCTCCCTCCCGCAGGCCCATGGCCAGCACCTTGTCGCCCGGCCTGAGCAGCGCCGCGTAGGCGGCCAGCACGGCGGACGAGCCGGAGTGCGGCTGGACGTTGGCGTGCTCGGCCCCGAACAGCGCCTTGGCCCGGTCGGTGGCGACCCGCTCGGCCAGGTCGGCCACCTCGCAGCCGCCGTGGTGACGGGCGCCGGGATAGCCCTCGGCGTACTTGTCGGCCAGCGGCGAGGCGAGCGCCGCGAGGACCGCGGGCGAGGTGAAGTTCTCCGCGGCGATCAGCTGGAGACCGGTGGCCTGCCGCTCGGCCTCGGCGAGCAGGATGCCCGCCATCTCGGGATCCTGCCGCAGCAGCGCCTCGGACGCCGTCCGGGCGGCGCCGGGGGGTACGGAGGTGACGGACATCGCGGGCTCCGTGCGGTGGGCGGGTGAGCCGTGCTCACCACCCAATGTAGGCCCGCGCCCGGGGCTATGCAGGGTGCCGGCCGTCCGGAATGCCGGTGAGCGCGGTGAGGACCGGGTCGAGCGCCTGGCTGATCTCGTCCCCGATGGAGCGGAAGAAGGTGATCGGCGCGCCGTACGGGTCGTGGACCTCGTCGGCCTCCGCGTCCGGCGCCAGCAGCCAGCCGCGCAGCGCGGCCGCGGCCTGGACCAGGGCGCGGGCGCGGGCGACCACCCCGCCGGGGTGGACGGGGTCGGGGAGGGTCACCGGGTCGATGGCCCGCACCAGCCGGGTGAACTCCTTGAGCGTGAAGGTGCGCAGGCCCGCCGAGTGGCCCATGGAGATGACCTGGGCGCGGTGGTCGCGGGTGGCGGTGAGGACCAGGTCGGCGCGGATGACGTGCTCGTCCAGCAGCTCACGGCCGGTGAAGCCGTGCGCGTCGGCGCCGAAGTCGGCGAGCACGGTGGCCGCGTGCGCCTCCATGGGCGCGCCCTCGTGGCCCCAGGTGCCGGCGCTCTCCACCACCAGGCCGCCGGCGCCCGGGTCGCCGAGGCGCTCCATCAGGGCATGGCGGGTCAGCCGCTCGGTGATGGGCGAGCGGCAGACGTTGCCGGTGCTGACGTGGAGGATGCGGAAGATGTCGGTGCTCGTCTCCGGTCCCGCTATGCCACGCCCCTGCGGGGCGATCAATTCGCCACCTCGAGGTCGGGTACCACCTCGCGGAGCTGCTCCGCGCTGATCGCCCCGGCGCGCAGCAGCACGGGCACCTTGCCGGTGACGTCGACGATGGAGGACGGCACGTCGGCCGGGGTGGGGCCGCCGTCGAGGTAGACGGAGACGGAGTCGCCGAGCATCTCCTGGGCGGCGTCGCAGGTCTGCGGGGCCGGGTGGCCGGTGAGGTTGGCGCTGGAGACGGCCATGGGGCCGAACTCGGTGAGCAGCTCGATGGCGACCGGGTGCAGGGGCATGCGGATGGCGACGGTGCCGCGGGTCTCGCCCAGGTCCCAGGTCAGCGACGGCTGGTGGTTGGCGACCAGGGTGAGCGCGCCGGGCCCAGAAGGCGTCGACGAGCTCCCAGGCCTGCTCGGAGAAGTCGGTGACGAGCCCGTGCAGGGTGTTCGGGGAGCCGACGAGGACGGGCGAGGGCATGCCCCGGCCACGGCCCTTGGCCTCCAGGAGGTCACCGACGGCCTCGCGGCTGAAGGCGTCCGCACCGATGCCGTACACGGTGTCGGTGGGCAGCACGACCAGCTCGCCGCGGCGGACCGCGGCGGCCGCTTCGCGCAGACCGGTCCTGCGGTCGGTCGCGTCGCCGCAGTCGTATCGCCGAGCCATTAGCCAACCTCCTCGAACGGGAAATCTGTGTCAGTCGCCGTCGTCACGGCATCGCCTTCCGGGCCGTCGCGAACCGGGGCCGGTTGTTGAGGTCGGGGTGGTCGGCCGCGTCGGCCCAGCCCCGCTCCTCGGTGAAGATCCACGGCACCTGGCCGCCCTGGGTGTCGGCGTGCTCGATGACGACGACACCGCCGGGGCGCAGCAGCCGGTGGGCGGTGCGCTCCAGGCCGCGGATGGTGTCGAGGCCGTCCTCGCCGGAGAAGAGGGCGAGCTGCGGGTCGTGGTCGCGGGCCTCGGGGGCGACGTACTCCCACTCGGTGAGCGGGATGTACGGCGGGTTGCTGACGACCAGGTCCACCTGGCCGTCGAGCTCGGGGAGCGCGGTGAGCGCGTCCCCGTGGTGCAGCTGGACGCGCGAGCCCTCGACGTTCTTGCGCGCCCAGGAGAGGGCGGTCTCGTCGAGCTCGACGGCGTGCACCCGGGCGCGGGGCACCTCCTGGGCGAGGGCCAGGGCGATGGCCCCGGAGCCGGTGCACAGGTCGACGATGAGCGGCTCGACGACGTCCATGGCGCGCACGGCGTCTATGGCCCAGCCGACGACCGACTCGGTCTCGGGCCGGGGCACGAAGACGCCGGGTCCGACCTGGAGTTCCAGGTAGCGGAAGAAGGCGCGGCCGGTGATGTGCTGGAGCGGTTCGCGGGCCTCGCGGCGCGCGACCGCCTCCCAGTAGCGCGCGTCGAAGTCGGCGTCGGCGACGAGGTGCAGTTCACCGCGTTTGACGCCGTGGACGAAGGCGGCGAGCTCCTCCGCGTCGAAGCGCGGGGAGGGCACGCCGGCGTCGGCCAGCCGCTGGGTGGCCTGGGCCACCTCGGCGAGCAGCAGGTTCACTGGACCTTCCTCCTGTAGCGCTCCATGACTCCGTACGCTCCGTGCGTGATTACTGGGTGGCGGCGAGCTTGGCCGCCGAGTCGGCGTCGACGCAGGCCTGGATGACCGCGTCGAGGTCCCCGTCGAGCACCTGGTCCAAGTTGTACGCCTTGAAACCGACGCGGTGGTCCGAGATGCGGTTTTCCGGGAAGTTGTAGGTCCGGATCTTCTCGGACCGGTCCACGGTGCGCACCTGGCTGCGGCGGGCGTCGGCGGCCTCGGCCTCGGCCTTCTCCTGGGGCCGCGGCGAGCAGCCGGGAGCGCAGGATGCGCAGGGCCTGCTCCTTGTTCTGGAGCTGGCTCTTCTCGTTCTGGCAGGAGGCCACGACGCCGGTCGGCAGGTGCGTGATGCGCACGGCCGAGTCGGTGGTGTTGACGGACTGGCCGCCGGGGCCGGACGAGCGGTAGACGTCGATGCGCAGGTCGTTGGGGTTGATCTCGACGTCGATCTCCTCGGCCTCGGGCGTGACGAGCACGCCGGCGGCGGAGGTGTGGATGCGGCCCTGGGACTCGGTGGCCGGCACGCGCTGGACGCGGTGCACGCCGCCCTCGTACTTCAGCCGGGCCCAGACGCCCTGGCCGGGCTCGGGGGTGACGTTGCCCTTGGTCTTGACCGCGACCTGGACGTCCTTGTAGCCGCCGAGCTCGGACTCGGTGGCGTCGATGATCTCGGCCTTCCAGCCGACGCGCTCGGCGTAGCGCAGGTACATCCGCAGCAGGTCGCCCGCGAAGAGGGCGGACTCGTCGCCACCGGCGCCGGCCTTGACCTCCAGGATGACGTCCTTGTCGTCGCTGGGGTCGCGCGGGATCAGCAGCAGGCGGAGCTTCTCGGTGAGCTCCTCGCGCTGCTTCTCCAGCTCCTTGACCTCGGCGGCGAAGTCGGGGTCGGCGGCGGCGAACTCGCGGGCCGTCTCGATGTCGTCGCCGGCCCGCTTCCAGGAGCGGTAGGTGCCGACGATCGGGGTCAGCTCGGCGTAGCGCTTGTTGAGCTTGCGGGCGTTCGCCTGGTCCGCGTGGACGGCGGGGTCGGCGAGCCGCTGCTCGAGGCCGGCGTGCTCGCCGACCAGTTCCTCGACTGCCTCGAACATCTTGATTCCCTGGCTGAGTGACGGACGGACCTGCTGGACGACAAAGCGCCGGTGCGGCCCTCCCCCGCCACCCGGGAGAGGGCCGACCGGCGCAAGCGGGCCGCTACTTCTTGGCGGACCCGGCGTTCTTGCCGAAGCGGGCCTCGAACCGCGCCACACGGCCACCGGTGTCGAGGATCTTCTGCTTGCCCGTGTAGAACGGGTGGCACGCGGAGCAGACCTCGGCACGGATGGTGCCGCCGTCGATGGTGCTACGCGTGGTGAACGAGTTGCCACAGGTGCAGCTGACCTGGGTCTCGACGTACTCCGGGTGGATGTCGCGCTTCAAGGGTTCTCCTAGTTTCGGGAGGGCACCGGGTCGCAGGGCGGGATTGCCCTCCGTGAACCGGGGCCGACGTACCAGTCTGCCAGTCCTGGCCGTATCCCCCAAAACGGGGGGTGGGGCCCCGGTATTCCCGGGGCCCCGGCCGTCTACTTGACGACGCCGTCCGCGTCGGTCTTCGTCCCCTCGCCGCCCTTGAGGGCGGACTCGGGGATGGGCTTGTCGTCGTGGAGCGCCTGCCAGACCTGCTTGGCCTGGGGCAGCGGCGCGACCCGGTTCTTGTCCAGCAGATCGGCGCCGACCGGCAGGGTGGTCATGTGCATGTCGCTGGAGCCGATGCCCTTGAGCCCGTTGGCGAAGGAGAGCAGCTTGTTGACCGAGGCCAGATCGGAATCGGTGGTGAGCGCCTTGGTGGCGGTGTCGGCGATCCCGTAGAGCTTGGCCGGGTTGGTGAACAGCCCGACGGACTTGACCTGGTCGATCAGCGCCTTGATGAACGCCTGCTGCAGCTTGATGCGGCCCAGGTCGCTGCCGTCGCCGACGCCGTGCCGGGTGCGCACCAGCCCCAGCGACTGCTCGCCGTCGAGCCGGTGGCTGCCCGCGGGCAGGTCGAGGTGGCTGTACGGGTCGCGGATCCGCTTGGTGGTGGTGACCTCGACGCCGCCGAGCTTGTCGATGAGCTTCTGGAAGCCGGCGAAGTCCACTTCCAGGTAGTGGTCCATGCGGATCCCGGTCATGGCCTCGACGGTCTTGACCGCGCAGACCGCGCCGCCGACCGAGTAGGCGTCGTTGAACTGGGCCCGCTTGACGGCCGGGCTCACCTTGCCGTCGAGCGTCCTGCACTCGGGGCGGGGAACCATGGTGTCGCGCGGGATGCTGACGACGCTGGCCTTCTTGTGGCCCGCGTAGACGTGGACGATCATCGCGGTGTCGGAGCGGGCGCTGCCCTCGTCCCGGCCGTACTGGCCGTTCGCGCCGGCCCGCGAGTCGGAGCCGAGGACGAGGATGTCCTGCGAGCCGTTTGTCCACGTTGTCGGGGCGGTCGGTGCCGAGGGCGGAGTTGATGTCGACGCCGTGCAGGTTGCCGTTGAGCTTGAAGTAGGCGTACCCGACGCCCGAGCCGCCCAGGACGACCACCGCCGTGGTCGTCCAGAGGGCTATTCGCCAGCCCTTGCGGCGCTCGCGGGGCTTGCGCCGGCGGCCACGGGGCCCGCCGGGCCGCCGGCGGCGCGCACCGGCCCTCGTACCCTGGTCTCGTCCGCCATACGTTCCTCAGTCCTCCGCTGGTTCGGCTTCCCCCCTGCCGTCGTGGAACTCAGACGGCGAGGTCTGCGACAGGGTTGCACGGTGCCGTGTGAGGGCTTTCTTAGGAACGGGCCGGGAATCGCGGCGCCCCGATCTTTCTCGCACCCCCTGCCACCTGCGTTTTCACCCGTTACGACGGGACTTGCGCGGGGTGCGTGCGAGGCGGTGCCCCTGTGGCGGAAGTCTCAGAAGGTCACGAGGAGGACTCGGCAAGATCACGACGACGACAAGGCGACAAAAAGCGGAACCCCCCGTCGCTCTCGCGACGGGGGGTTCCGCTCCGTACGGGACCGTCAGTCGTTGCCGTTGCCGGGCGCGGGCGCCGTCTTGGCGATCTGCATCAGGAACTCGGCGTTGGACTTCGTCTGCTTCATCTTGTCGAGGAGCAGCTCGATGGCCTGCTGCGAGTCCAGCGCGTGACAGCACACACGGCGGAGCTTCCAGACGATGGCCAGCTCGTCGGCGCCGAGCAGGATCTCCTCCTTGCGGGTGCTGGACGGGTCGACGTCCACCGCGGGGAAGATGCGCATGTCGGCGAGCTTCCGGTCGAGCTTGAGCTCCATGTTGCCGGTGCCCTGAACATCCTCGAAGATCACCCGTCCATGCGCGAGCCGGTCTCGACCAGCGCCGGTGGCCAGGATGGTCACGACGAGCCGCCGTCCTCGATGGTGGCCAGCGCGGCGCACGAGAACTCTATCGGTCGGCGTAGAAGCGCGGTCGAGTCGTACACACACCGGACAGGAATGCGACCGGAGTACATAGCCGGGGCGGCCCGGTGTGGCGCGGCGCACCAGGCGGGATGATGGAGTCGAGCAGCACGACGCACGTCGTGACCCAGCTCGACAGAGGCGCTTGCGCGCGCTCGATGGAACCAGCACACTCGGACCGCACGTAGGATCGTGGTCCCTCGGCACGGCGTCGTAAGGTCGAGGAGATGACCAATCGCCTTGATGCCGCAACACGTCTGTGCATGTCGGTGACCTCATTCCGGACGCTCGTCGACCAACAGGACGACCATCAGATGGCACACTCGGGTTGTATGGTGGTGATCGCGTTGGCGTACTACGCCTGCATGATCATGGTGACTTGCCGGTCTTCGGCGGGGCCCCACGATGCAGACCGCGCTGGCCCCTGTGCGATGGGGGCGACCAGCATCGATGATCTCGGGTCGTCAGAACACCGGGAGTCGGTCTCACAACCGCCAGGTGCGGATCCTGCTGCGTACAGCGACGGGTGACAGCCTTGTGGAGAAACTCGGGCCGCCCGACGGCCGTACGGGTCGCCATGACCGGAGTGCACCA
>NZ_BAAAXZ010000025.1:0-21605 GCF_039535865.1 Streptomyces thioluteus | reverse complement strand
TTGCGCCACGCGGATGAGATCGGGTCTTCATTCATAGACGGTTCTGCCTTTTATGCTTTGTGGGTGATTGATATCATCCGGAAGACAGCGTTCACCTGATTGGGCGTGTCCACGATGTTTTATTGTGTATTAGTACTCTCGGATGAAAACACTCCGCACTGAATGCTAGCAGGCCGACGGCGCCGCCGCCACCGGCCGGTGGTCTACCGAAGATGCCGAACGCCTTGTGTCGTCGCTCCTTGTGCCTCGGATAACGTCACTGCGAGCAGCGACAGCGCGGCGGGCGCGAGCCAGCCGCCGATAGACCCCTGGAGGGACGCGGGCGGAAACACAGGCAGCATCACCGATGTCGACCGCCATGCCGCCGCAGCGGAGGGGGCCCGTAAAAGGTGGGCGAAGCCTGATCAGCGGTGTACGTAATCGCCTGCTTTGTCGGCCCCACTAGGTTTGTGTTCGTCTACGTTGAATGTGTGCGCTGGTCCGAAAGAGATAATCATGCACAGACCCGTCCGAAGGCTTTAGTGTGTGCGTTACAAGGCGTGATGACCCCTGCGTTTGCCGTCCGGTTGCTCGAGGCGCTCTGGCTGGCTTTGAGATGTGGCTATGGGGGTACGAGTAGGTTCCCTCTACTGATGGTGTTCGCGTCGAGGACGACCATCAGCTGGGCCAGCGCGATGAAGATCAGCGCTTTCCAGCGCCGGGATCGGGGAGGGTGGGGGTTTCTGGCATGGAGGGGCCTACCTCGTGGTGCGGAACAGCGGAGCAGGTGGGGAAGTACGGGTTCTGTTATGTCGACGAACTATGGCAGGGGGGTGTGACAACCGGCCGCGGCCTGTTGCCGGTTGCGGCGCCAGTTCGTCGAAGGTCACGGCGTGGCCCGGGAGTTCCGAGCGGGGCGGGTTCATCAGGCCGTCCAGGAAGAGCTGCAGGTGCCGCTGGACGAAGCGGTTCGAACTCCGGGCAGCCCTTGCCCGGCAGCGGTCTCGTCAGCTGGGTGATCGCCACCATCAGGTCGCCCAGGCCGATGTCGGAGCGCAGCTGGCCGGACGTGTGGGCCGCGTCCATCAGGCCCTGCACCGCCGCCTCGAGCCGCCCGCGCGCGGCCACGAGATCCGGATGGTCGTGGTCCGCGTAGCCCTCGAGCTGCGGGCACAGCGCGCCCACCCGTTCGGCGGCGGCCGCGTGGACGAAGCGCCTCAGTGCACGGAACGCATCGGGCTCCTCGGCTCGTGCTGCCTCGGCCTGCCTCGCGATGCGGCCCATGACCGAGAGGGTGACGTGGTGGATCAGCTCGCGGCGGTCCGCGGAAGTGACGGTACAGCGTGGCATTGCCGACGCCGACGCGTCGAGCGATTTTGTCGAAGGAGAAGTCGCCCCCCTCCTCGACGAGCACCTCGCGGGCCGCCGCGATGATCCGCTCCCGGTTGCGCTGGGCATCGGCGCGCAGGCGCGGCTGGGTGGCTGACACGGACGGCACTCCTTCACGGGTGGGCTTCATGAACGGCTTCACAGCGGCTTCAACGGCTTCATAAACGGGGAACAGCTCCCCGCTTGTGCGGGGACGTGAGGTCAAACGGGGAAAAGGTCCCCGGATATTTCCCGCCCCTCCTGTGGCATGCGTCCACGCGGCCCGCATCCCGCATCAGGCGTCCACGCTCCGGAGCGGGCCGTCACCCGATGCCGTACCCCGAAGGCGTACGGACGTACGAAGACCCAGGGTGTTAGTCAGCCAGCAGAGGCCAGCAGGAGGTGACCGGCATGAGATCCCTGGCCATCCCCGTGGTGGCGGCCACCCTGTTCGCCCTCACCGCACCCGCCGTGTCCACCGCGGGCGTCCACCGGCCGGTGGCGCTCCCGGCACTGCCGACCCCACCGGACGGCGCCCACTATTTCCAACACGTGAGTGATCTCTCCAACAACAACCAACGGGGGAACACCGGGGAGGAGTGAGGGATCACGGTGAGAGATCACTCAGCGCATGTGATCATGTGGTGGCGTTACCGCTCCGTTGGGGTCGCACAGTGCAGGAAGCGCCAACCGCCCGGTGGACGCAACCCCCGGCCTGGGACACAGGCGGGTGCGGTGAGGGCGAACAGGGTGGCCGCCACCACGGGGATGGCCAGGGATCTCATGCCGGTCACCTCCTGCTGGCCTTCTGCTGGCTGACTAACACCCTGGGTCTTCGTACGTCCGTACGCCTTCGGGGGTACGGCAATCGGGTGACGGCCCGCTCCGGAGCGTGACGCCTGATGCGGGATGCGGGCCGCGTGACGCATGCCACAGGAGGGGCGGGAAATATCCGGGGACCTTTTCCCCGTTTGACCTCACGTCCCCGCACAAGCGGGGAGCTGTTCCCCGTTTATGAAGCCGTTGAAGCCGCTGTGAAGCCGTTCATGAAGCCCACCCGTGAAGGAGTGCCGTCCGTGTCAGCCACCCAGCCGCGCCTGCGCGCCGATGCCCAGCGCAACCGGGAGCGGATCATCGCGGCGGCCCGCGAGGTGCTCGTCGAGGAGGGGGGCGACTTCTCCTTCGACAAAATCGCTCGACGCGTCGGCGTCGGCAATGCCACGCTGTACCGTCACTTCGCGGACCGCCGCGAGCTGATCCACCACGTCACCCTCTCGGTCATGGGCCGCATCGCGGAGCAGGCCGAGGCAGCACGAGCCGAGGAGCCCGATGCGTTCCGTGCACTGAGGCGCTTCGTCCACGCGGCCGCCGCCGAACGGGTGGGCGCGCTGTGCCCGCAGCTCGAGGGCTACGCGGACCACGACCATCCGGATCTCGTGGCCGCGCGCGGGCGGCTCGAGGCGGCGGTGCAGGGCCTGATGGACGCGGCCCACACGTCCGGCCAGCTGCGCTCCGACATCGGCCTGGGCGACCTGATGGTGGCGATCACCCAGCTGACGAGACCGCTGCCGGGCAAGGGCTGCCCGGAGTTCGACCGCTTCGTCCAGCGGCACCTGCAGCTCTTCCTGGACGGCCTGATGAACCCGCCCCGCTCGGAACTCCCGGGCCACGCCGTGACCTTCGACGAACTGCGCCGCAACCGGCAACAGGCCGCGGCCGGTTGTCACACCCCCCTGCCATAGTTCGTCGACATAACGAACCCGTACTTCCCCACCTGCTCCGCCTGTTCCGCACCACGAGGTAGGCCCCTCCATGCCAGAAACCCCCACCCTCCCCGATCCCCGGCGCTGGAAAGCGCTGATCTTCATCGCGCTGGCCCAGCTGATGGTCGTCCTCGACGCGACCATCGTGAACATCGCCCTGCCCTCCGCCCAGGCCGACCTCGGCATATCGGACGGCAACCGGCAGTGGGTCATCACCGCCTACGCCCTCGCCTTCGGCGGTCTGCTGCTCTTCGGCGGCCGCATCGCCGACCTGTGGGGCCGCAAGCAGGCGTTCGTCACCGGCCTGATCGGCTTCGCCCTCGCCTCCGCCTTCGGCGGCATGGCGGTCGACACGGTGATGCTGCTGTCCGCCCGCGCCCTCCAGGGCGTCTTCGGCGCGCTGCTCGCGCCCGCCGCGCTGTCGCTGCTCGCCGTGACGTTCTCCGAGGCCAAGGAGCGCGCCAAGGCGTTCGGCATCTTCGGTGCCATCGCCGGTGGCGGCGGCGCCGTCGGCCTGCTGCTCGGCGGAGTGTTCACCGAGTACCTCAACTGGCGCTGGACGTTCTTCGTGAACATCCCGATCGCCGTGATCGCCGTCATCGGCGCCGTCGCGGTGGTCCACGAGCCCGCGGGCAGCCGCAACCCGGCGAAGCTCGACGTGCCCGGCGTCGTCCTGGCCACCCTGGGCCTGGTCTCGCTGGTCTACGGCTTCACCCGCGCCGAGTCCGACGGCTGGACCGCCGGGCTGACCGTGGGCCTGTTCGTCGCGGCCGCGGTGCTGCTGGTGGCCTTCGTGGTCGTCGAGAGCAAGGTCGCGTCGCCGCTGCTGCCGCTGCGCGTCGTCGCCGACCGCAACCGCGGCGGCGTCTACGCGGCGCTGGGCCTCGCCTCGATCGGCATGTTCGGCCTGTTCCTCTTCCTCGTGTTCTACCTGCAGGGGATCAAGCACTACAGCCCGGTCTCCAACGGCCTGGCGTTCCTGCCGATGATGGCCGCGATGATCACGGGCTCCACCCAGATCGGCGCCCGGCTGATGATGCGGGTCCCGGCCCGCTGGCTGATGTTCCCGGGCTTCCTGCTGGCCGCCTTCGGCCAGCTGCTGCTCACGCGGATCGACGTGGACACCTCGTACGCGACGGGCATCCTGCCCGGCCTGCTGCTGATGGGCCTGGGCATGGGCACGGCCTTCATGCCGGCGATGAGCCTGGCCACGCACGGGGTGCAGGCCCGGGACGCCGGTGTCGCCTCGGCGATGGTCAACACCTCGCAGCAGGTCGGCGGAGCGATCGGCACCGCCCTGCTCAACACCATCGCCGCCAGCGCCGTCACCGACTACATGAAGTCCCACGCGTCGGAGGCCACGTCGCCGCAGGCCGCGAAGATGCTCGGGCTGGACGCGACCGTGCACAGCTTCCAGACCGGCATCTCCTGGGCCGTCGGCATCCTGACCCTGGCGTCGATCATCTCGCTGGTCTTCGTCAACGCCGGCCGCCCGGGCGGGGGCGCGCAGGGGAAGGCGGCGGAGAACGCGGAGGACGCCGTCCCGGTCATGGCCCACTGAGCCACCGGTACCGCCCGGTACCCCCTTACGGAGAGCCTGCCTGCCGCACGGCGAGGACCCCGCACGGACATCCGTGCGGGGTCCTCGTGCGCGTCCGGGAAGTCTCAGCGCAGCCAGGGCAGGTCGGCGCCGGCCGGCTGGAGGCCGGCCGCGATGGTCCCGCAGATCTCGCCCAGCTCCGTGACCTGCTCGGGGGAGAGCCGGTCGAAGATCGCCGCCCGGACGGCCGCGACGTGGCCGGGCGCCGATCGTTCGAGCATCGCGAAGCCCTCGTCCGTGAGCACGGCCAGCTGGCCCCGCTTGTCGGAGGGACAGTCCTCGCGGCGCACCCAGCCGTTCTTCTCCAGTCGCGCGACGGCGTGCGAGAGCCGGGATCGGGTGATCTTGGTCTGCTGGGCGAGTTCGGTCATCCGCATCCGCCGCCGGGGCGCCTCGGAGAGCTGGACCAGCAGCGCGTAGTAGATGTGCGGCATGCCCGCGTCGCGCTGGAGCTGGCGGTCGAGGTGGTCCTCCAGCAGCGTGGTGGCGTGGAGGTAGGCCTGCCAGGCGGCCTGCTCGTCGGCGCTGAGCCAGCGGGGCTCCGCCGGATCCGGTGCGGGTCGGTTCGTCATGACATCCACTGTTCCACTCACTGATCGCCTGCCGCTCAATCCTTGAAGTCTAAATAAAATGCGTCTAAAGTCGAGCATCGTAGAGCTTGAAAGTTCAAGCATTGTCGAGGTCCGACCGGAGCGACCGTGCAGTCCATCACCGAGACCCCCGCCGGGCGCATGCCCGCCCTCTACCTCTCCCACGGCGCCCCGCCGCTCGCGGACGACGCGCTGTGGCCGGGCCAGCTCGCCGCCTGGTCCGCCGAACTGCCCCGGCCCGCCGCCATCCTGATCGTCTCGGCGCACTGGGAGGAGGCCCCGCTCGCCCTGGGCGCCACCGGGACGGTGCCGCTCACCTACGACTTCTGGGGCTTCCCCGAGCACTACTACCGCGTCCGCTACCCCGCCCCGGGGGCGCCGGCCCTCGCCGACCGGGTGCGCAAGGCGCTGCGCGGCGCGGGCACGCCCGTCCACGACGTCCCCGACCGGGGGCTCGACCACGGTGCGTACGTCCCGCTCGTCGAGATGTATCCCGACGCCGATGTCCCGGTGCTCCAGATCTCGATGCCCACCCTCGACCCCGGACGCCTGATGGAGATCGGCCGCCGGCTCGCGCCGCTGCGCGACGAGGGCGTACTGATCGTCGGCAGCGGCTTCTTCACCCACAACCTGGCCGCGCTGCGGCACGGGGGCGGGACGCCGGGCTGGTCCGCGGAGTTCGACCACTGGGGGCGCGAGGCGCTCGACGCCCAGGACGTCGACGCCCTGCTGGACTTCGCGCACAAGTCCCCCGCGGCCGGTCTCGCGCATCCGCGCACCGAGCACTTCGCCCCCCTCTTCGTCGCGTTGGGTGCCGCCGAGGACGAACTCGGCAGTCAGCGAAGCGTCATTGACGGGTTCTGGATGGGACTGGCCAAACGGTCGGTGCAGTTCGGCTGATCACCCGTCCACGCTAGGCCGGTTCGCGGCGCGGCCGGAACGGTCTGCGGTCGTACGCCTCCGGTCGCGGTCGTGGCCCCTCCGGCGCGACGTGGTTCCTTCAGTCCGAACTGCGCTCGTTCCAGTGGAAGATGTCGTAGGACATCAGCCCCACCAGGGCGCCGCAGGCCAGCCCGATGCCCAGCGAGCGCAGCCAGGTCCCGCCGGAGACGCTGTGCAGGAAGCCGATGGTGATGCCGGCGAGCACACCGTAGGAGAGCGCGCGGACCTCGGGGATCACCGCGTTCCGTTCGCGCACCAGGACGTAGCCGATGCCGGTGGCGATCACGGCGACGGCCAGGCCGAGCAGCCAGCCGCCCGCCTGGGAGAAGCCGTTGTCGTGGGAGAGGAAGACGGTGTAGAGGAAGAGGACCGCTCCCACGCAGGCCGGCACCGCCCAGGCGGCACGGCTGCGGTCCGGTACGGGGCCGGCCGGCGTCCGGCGGGCCGGCAGGTGCGCGCCGCGGGGCACGGGGCCGGGGGCGTCGTGGACGTGGTGCGGCAGGATCGAGTGCGCCGGCATGGCGAGGCTCCTCTCGTTCGCCACCCCCCGTGGATACCAGCGCACACCCGCGCCCGTGCGGCGGCAAATCGATCAGCGCGGCCGGAAGGACATGCCGGAAAGACATGCCGGGAAGACATGGTCGTCGCGGACCCGGGAATCCGGCCCATCGGGACGCCCCGCGCAACCGGACGCCGGAGAACGGCGTCTTCAGGACAGGAAACCCCGGCGATCGTCGAAGGTGACGGCCGTCTCGTCGGACGTGGCGGTCACCCGCCCCCGCGCGGGCCGTGCAGCAGGGCTCGGCCAGGACGTCCGCCGGTCTCCGCGGCCCTGCGGCCCCGCTCGCGGCCGGGCAGGGTACTGCATGATCGTAAAAAAGAAGACGCCCCGGGGAATTCTGTCCGGATTCCGGCCGTTCTTTCCTTCGGACGGGTTCGCTGGAGCGAGCCCCCCACCATCCCGCGACCGTCTCATCGCAAGGGAGTACGCATGGCAACCCGTGCCGTCGCCCGTCGTCAGTCCGCAACCAAGGGCTCAGGCGGGGCAAGCAGTGTTCGCGCCTCGGGCGGGGAAATCGCCGATCGCGACCTGGTCGGCATGTACCTGGACGAGATAGCGCGTACACCCCTGCTCGACGCCGCCCAGGAGGTCGAGCTGTCGCAGGCCGTCGAGGCGGGCGTCTACGCCCGTCAGCTCCTGGACGGCCTGGAGCCCGGCGCTTCCGGGGACGTCTCGCGCGAGGAGCTGGAGGCGATCGCCGCCGACGGCGACCGCGCCAAGGACGTCTTCATCAAGTCGAACCTGCGCCTCGTGGTCGCCGTCGCCCGCCGCTACCCGCGCAGCGGCCTGCCCCTGCTGGACCTGATCCAGGAGGGCAACGCCGGTCTGGTGCGCGCGGTCGAGAAGTTCGACTACACCAAGGGATTCAAGTTCTCCACGTACGCGACCTGGTGGATCCGCCAGGCGATCACCCGCTCGATCGCCGACCAGTCGCGCACGATCCGGCTCCCCGTCCACCTCGTCGAGGAGCTGGGCCGCATCCGCCGGGTGCAGCGCGAGTTCAACCGGGAGAACGGCCGCGACCCCGAGCACACGGAGATCGCGGAGGAGCTGGGCACCACCCCCGAGCGCGTCGGTGACGTGCTCGACTGGGCCCGCGACCCGGTCAGCCTCAACATGTCCGTGGACGACGAGGGCGAGACCCAGTTCGGCGACCTGCTGGAGGACACCTCCGCGATCTCGCCGGAGCAGTCGGTGATCGCCCTGCTGCGCAGCGAGGAGCTGGAGGGCCTCATCGGCCGGCTCGACCACCGCACGGCGTCGATCATCAAGGCGCGGTACGGCATCGAGGACGGGCGGGAGCGCACCCTCACCGAGGTCGGCAAGCAGCACGGGCTCACCCGTGAGCGGATCCGGCAGATAGAGAAGCACGCGCTGCTGGAGCTGAAGAAGATGGCCCACGACACGGGCTTCGACGCGGCGGCCTGACACGCGAGGGCCCGCGTACGCCGAGGGCCCTCGTCATTCCTCCCCGGCCGCCCGGCTGATGCGCGCCCCCAGCGCGCGGACGTGCGCGACCAGCTCCGGCGGTTCGTGCACCGTGAACTCGCAGTCCAGCATGGCCAGCCGGACGGCCAGCCACTCCAGCGGGTCGGAGACGTCCGCGGCCAGCCGGCAGGTGTTCCCGTCCACCGGCTCGGGCTCGCCCATCGTGCCCGGCAGCCTGGCCGCGACCGATGCGGCGGGCGCGTGCAGCGTCACCACCAGCCGGTACGCCGGCCGGTCCCGCGCCAGGGAGCCCCTTATGAACGCCGCCGCGTTCTCGGCGGGGAGCTCCCGCGGCTCGAAGCGCGCCCCCGTGGGGAACGGTTCGCTCACCCGGTCCACCCGGAACGTCCGCCAGTCCTCGCGGTCGTTGTCGAACGCCACCAGGTACCACCGGCGTCCGGTGCTCACCAGGCTGTGCGGTTCGACGAGCCGCCTGCTCTCCGTCCCGTCCCCGGTGCGGTAGGCGAAGCGCAGCCGCTCGTGGCCGGTGACGGCGGAGGCCATCGTCGTCAGCGTGCGCGGGTCGACGGTCGCCCCGTCGCCCGAGGTCAGCGGCACGGTCGCGGCCTGGAGGGCGGTGACGCGGTGGCGCAGCCGGGACGGCAGGACCTGTTCGAGCTTGGCGAGGGCGCGGACGGACGCCTCCTCGATGCCCTCCACGGCGTGGCCCGCGCCCGCCCGCAGGCCGACCGCGATGGCGACCGCCTCCTCGTCGTCGAGGACCAGCGGCGGCATCGCCGCCCCGGCGGCCAGCCGGTACCCACCGACCGCCCCCATCGTTGCCTGTACGGGATAGCCGAGGTCCCGGAGGCGTTCGATGTCCCGCCGGATCGTCCGGGGGCTCACGCCGAGCCGCTCCGCGAGCTCGCTGCCAGGCCACTCGCGGGGGGTCTGGAGGAGGGAGAGCAGATTCAGCAGCCGTACGGGTGTGTCGGTCATGCCACTCAGCCTGCCAGGGAACTAGGACGCGGTTTGACCTAGTGGCTGGTTAACGTGGGGACACGCCTGGAAATCGAAGTGGAAGAAGGCCCTGCCCCGTGAGCTCCGTGAGTACCGATCCGCCCCTCGACCGTCGCCGCTGGATTGCGCTGGCCGTCGTGCTGACCGCGTCCTTCATGGACCTCGTCGACGTGACGATCGTCAACATCGCCATGCCCAGCATCAGCAAGGACCTGGGCGCCTCGTTCAGCGTCCTCCAGTGGATCACTGAGGGGTACGCGCTGGCCTTCGCCGCCGGGCTGATCACCGGTGGCCGCCTGGGCGACATATTCGGCCGCCGGAGGATCTTCCTCCTCGGCATGTCCGGCTTCACCGTCGCCTCGATGCTGTGTGGCGTCGCGGCCGACCCGCATCTGCTGGTCGCCTCCCGGATCCTGCAGGGCGGCACGGCCGCGCTGATGGTGCCGCAGGTACTGGCCATCGTGCACTCCACCTTCCCCGCCCACGAGCGCGGCAAGGTCTTCGGCATGTTCGGCGCGATCGTCGGCCTGGGCGCGGTCTCCGGCCCGATCCTCGGCGCGCTGCTGACCGAGTGGAACCTCTTCGGCCTCGAATGGCGGCCGATCTTCCTGGTCAACCTGCCCGTCGGCATCGCCGGACTGATCCTCGGCCGCCGCTTCATCTCCGAGTCCCGCAGCACCGACGCGCTCAAGCTGGACCTGGTCGGCGTCGCGCTGGCCACGCTCGGCATCGTGATGTTCCTCTACCCGCTCACCCAGGGCCGCGAGCTGGGCTGGCCGCTGTGGGGTTGGCTGTCGATGGCCGGCAGCGCGGTGGTGCTCGCCCTGTTCGTCCGCTACGAGCGGCACAAGAAGGCGAAGGACGGCTCGCCGCTGGTCGAGCTCTCGCTGTTCTCCGTGAAGAGCTTCGCGGGCGGCATCGGGGTGCAGCTCGCCTTCGGCATCGTCTGCGGCATCTTCTTCCTGTGCTGGACGCTGTACATGCAGCTCGGCCTGGGCTGGAGCGCGCTGCGCGCCGGCCTGACGGGCATACCGTTCTCGCTCGCGGTCTCCGTGGCCGCCGGCATGTCGGTGCAGAAGCTGGTCCCGCGCTTCGGCCGGAAGGTCCTCCAGGGCGGCGCTCTCGTCATGGCGGCCGGCGTGCTCGCCTACATCTGGGAGGCCGGCCACTACGGCGCGGACATCCAGCCCTGGCAGATGGCGCTGCCGCTGGTCGTCATGGGCGCCGGCATGGGCCTCATCGTGGCCCCGCTCACCGAGGCGGTCATCGCCGAGGTGCCCCGGGAGCACTCGGGCTCCGCGTCCGGCCTGATCAACACCACCCAGCAGCTGGGCAATGCGATCGGCCTCGGTCTGGTGTCCGTGGTGTTCTTCGGTGTCCTCGACGAGGGCGCGGTGGCGAAGGGGCAGGCGGCGACGGCCTTCGCGGACGCCTACCGGCACGCGATGTGGTGGGTCGCCGGACTGCTCGGCGTCGTCCTCGCCCTGATGTTCGCGCTGCCGCGGCGGCCGAAGGAGGCCCCCGCCGGGAGCGAGGCGCCGGCCGTGGAGTCGGCGGAGTCGGCGGGCGAGCCGATAGCGGCCTGAGCGGTGGTACGGCGCGGCCCCGTCCGGATCGGATCCGGACGGGGCCGCGCCGTTGTCATATCCGCTCCTGCAGGCGGGCCTTGGCCGCCGGCCACTCGTCGCGGAGCATCGAGAACCAGACGCTGTCCCGCCAGGTGCCGTCCGGGCGGCGGACGTGGCGGCGGAACGTGCCCTCCTCGACGGCGCCGAGGCGGCCCACGGCGCCACGGGAGCGCTCGTTCCGGTGGTCCGTCTTCCAGACGACGCGGCCCATGCCGAGGTCCTCGAAGGCGTGGGTGAGCAGCAGGAGTTTGCACTCCGGGTTGACGGCGCCGCCCCAGTGGGCGCGGCCGTACCAGGTGCCGCCGATCTCGAGCTGCTCGCCCTCGACGGAGGCGTCGGCGTAGCAGCTGACGCCGATGGCCCGGCCGGTGTCCCGGTGGACGACGGCGAACGGGACGAGTGCGGCCTCGGCGAGGAGGTGCGCGACGATCGCGCCCATCTCCTGCTCGGTGCGCGGGGTGCGGTGCCGCGTCCACCGCCAGACGTCCTCGTCGCCGCCGGCGGCCGCGAAGAGGTCGGGCGTGTGGGAGGCGGCGAGGGGTTCGAGGCGGATGTGACGGCCGGGGAGCGTGGTGGTGCGGGTGGGGAGGGCGGTGGTGATCATGGCGGGGACGGTAGCGAGGGTTTGCGCTAGGAGCAAGAGGTAATTGCCCTAGGGCAATAGGGAGTTGGGGTTCGATCCCGGGTGAATCCCTCGCCGGGGGCGCCCGCACGCGCCCGCTCCGGTGTAGTGTGCGCGCAAAGCTCAAACACTCGGGCAGAGAACGGACTCAAACCAACATGTACGCTCCGGAGCGCCAGCAGGAAATCCTCCGTCTGGCCCGCGCCGGCGGCCGCGTCGACGTCCTCTCCCTCGCCGACGCCTTCCAGGTCACCGCCGAGACCGTCCGCCGCGACCTCAAGGCGCTCGACCGGGCCGGTCTGCTCCGGCGCGTGCACGGCGGCGCCATCTCCGCCGGCCGTCTGGACTTCGAGCCGGACCTCGCCGAACGCGAGGCGACCGCCGCGAACGAGAAGGACGCCATCGCCCGGGCCGCCCTCGCCGAACTGCCGGACGGCGACGGCAGCGTGATCCTCGACGCGGGCTCCACCGTCGCCCGCCTCGCCGCCCACCTCCCCCTGGAGTCCGGCCTCACCGTCGTCACCCACGCCCTCCCCGTCGCCGCCCGCCTCGCCGACCACCCGGGCATCGCGCTGCACCTCGTCGGCGGGCGCGTCCGGCACCGCACCCGCGCGGCCGTCGACGCCTGGGCCCTGCGCGCGTACGCGGAGATCGCGGCGGACGTCGCCTTCGTCGCGACCAGCGGCTTCTCGCCCGACGGCGGGCTCACCACGCCCGACCTCGCCGAGGCCGCCGTCAAGCGGGCGACGATCGCGTCGGCGCGCCGGGTCGTCCTGCTCGCGGACTCGGCCAAGTACGGGCAGCAGCACTTCGCCCGCTTCGGCGGCCTGCCCGACGTCGACCTCCTCGTCACCGACACCGGACTGGACGACGACGCCGTCCGCGCCGTCGAGCGGGCCGGCACGGCCGTGGTGCGGGTCGCCCCGTGATCCTCACCGTCACCCCCAACCCCAGTCTCGACCGCACCTACGAGGTCCCCGGGCTGCGCCGCGGTGCCGTGCTGCGGGCCGCCGCCGACCGGGTCGACCCCGGGGGCAAGGGCGTCAACGTCTCGCGCGCGGTGGCCGCCGCCGGACACCGCACCGTCGCCGTCCTGCCCCTCGGCGGCGCGGAGGGTGCGCTGCTGGAACGGCTGCTCGCCGGGCAGGGCGTCGAGGTCGCGGGCGTCCCCGTGACCGGCGCGACCCGGGTCAACGTCGCCGTCGCCGAACCGGACGGCACGCTCACCAAGGTGAACGCGGCCGGTCCCGAACTGACCGCCGGGGAGGCCGCGTTGCTGCTCTCCGCCGTGGGGGAGCGGTCGGCCGGCGCGGGCTGGGTCGCCTGCTGCGGCAGTCTGCCGCGCGGTCTCGCGCCCGAGTGGTACGGGCGGTTGGCGGCCCGGGCCCGCGCCGCGGGCGCCCGGATCGCCCTCGACACGTCCGGTCCGGCCCTGACCGCCGCCCTGCGGGAGCGCCCGGACGTCGTCAAGCCCAACGCGGAGGAGCTCGCGCGGGCGGTCGGCCGGCCGCTCGCGACCGTCGGGGACGCCGCCGCGGCCGCCGGCGAACTGCGCGCCCGGGGCGCGCGGTCCGTGCTGGCCAGCCTCGGTGCGGACGGACAACTGCTGGCCGACGCGTCCGGTACGTACTTCGGGACGGCTCCGGTCGCGTGTGTCCGCAGCGACGTCGGCGCGGGCGACGCCTCCTTGGCCGGGTTCCTCGCGGCCGGGGGCTCGGGCCCGGAGGCGCTCGCCGCCGCCCTGGCCCACGGGGCGGCGGCCGTACGGCTGCCCGGCAGCGTGATGCCGTCCCCCGCCGACCTCGACCTCTCCGCGGTGACCGTCACCACGGACGTCCCGCGGGACCGCGCCCTGACCGGGCCCGCGCCGTGAACTGATCACCGTGGAACCGGTCGATCTCGATCTGTCCGCATCATTCCACTAAGGTGTTAGTGGAAGCGGGTGGGGGCGATCGCGTTCCGGGCCGCCTGCCGCGGCCCGTGCGGGACGGCGCAGGGAGGACGGCACGTGACGGATCCAGAAGCCCTGGTGGCGACGGGGCTCGGCCACCGGTTCCGCGGCGGCTGGGCGCTGCGCGACTGCGACTTCGCCCTGCCGGCCGGCCGCGTCACCGCCCTCGTCGGACCGGAAGGGGCCGGCAAGAGCACGCTGTTCCACTTGGTGACGGGGCTGCTCCGGCCGACGCGCGGCACGCTGCGGGTGCTCGGCGCCGAGCCCGGCGGGCCCGCCGTCCGCGAGCGCGTCGCCTTCCTCGCCCAGGACAAACCGCTCTACCCCCGCTTCACGGTCGCCGACACGCTCCGCTTCGGGGGCGAGCCGAACCGGGACTTCGACCGGGCCGCCGCCGAGCGCATCGTGCGCGCCGGCGACATCCCTCTGGACGCCCAGGTCGGCACGCTCTCCCGCGGCCGGTGCGTCCGGATAGCCCTTGCCCTGGCCCTGGGGAAGCGCCCCGAACTACTGCTGCTGGACGAGCCGTTGGCCGGACTCGACCCGTCGGCGCGCCACGAGATCGTGGACCTGGTCAGGACGGAGGCCGCCGGGCGCGGCCTCACCGTCGTCCTGTCCTCGCACGCCCTGCCGGAGCCGGCGGACGCCTGCGACCACGTACTGCTCCTGCGGGACGGCGGCGTACGGCTCGCGGGCGACGCGCGGCGGCTGGTCGAGGAGCACCGGACGGTCACCGGGCCCGCCGACCCGGAGACCGCGGACGGGCTGCCGGCCGGACTGGACCGGAGCACGGTCGTACGGAGCGCGGTCGTACGGACCGCCGTCACGGGCCGTCAGGTCACCGCCGTCGTCCGGCACGCCGGTCCGCTCGGCGACCCGTGGACCACCGAAACCCCCACCCTGGAAGACCTCTTGCTCGCGGCGGCGAGCTCGACTCACAGGCCGTACAACTGCCCGTACGACGGGAAGACACCCCCCGGACCGTCCACCCCCTCCGCCGCCAGCACGCCCTTCACCACCGCCCGCGTCAGCACATCCGCCCCCGCCGCCAGAATCCCGTTCACCGCGCCGAGCGCGTAGTCGACCCCGGCGGGCAGCCCCTCCTCCGCCGGCAGCGGATGCGTACCCGTGGCGAGGACGAAGACCGTGTCCCCGTCGGTCAGCAGGTGGACCGGCCGCACCGCCCGTGCCAGCCCGTCGTGGGCCGTGCCTGCGAGCTTCTGCGCCTGGGCGCGGGTGAGCGCCGCGTCCGTGGCGACCACCGCGATCGTCGTGTTGAGCGGCGGCCGGGACGACGGGGCCAGCCGCCGTCCCGACTCCGCGCGCGCCTCGGCGAGCGAGGAGACCGCCGCGCGGTGCCGCTCCGCCGACGGCACGGCCGCCCGACGGTCCGCCCCGTACAGCACGCCCGTGTCCGGATCGACCACCGAACCCGCCGCGTTGACGACCGCGAGCGCCGCCACGGTCACCCCCGAGGGCAGCACGACGCTCGCCGTGCCGACCCCGCCCTTGAGCCCGCCGGCCACCGCGCCCATGCCCGCGCCGACGTTGCCCTGCGCGACGGGCGCGCCGGCCTCCGTCCGGGCCGCCGCCTCGGCCGCCCGGCGGCCGAGCGCCGCGTCCGGACGGGCCCGCCAGTCGCCGCCGCGCCCGAGGTCGAACAGGGCCGCGGCCGGGACGACGGGCACCACGTGGGACGGGTCGGGCCCGACCCGCACCCCGCGGCCGGCCTCCTCCAGCCAGGCCATCACCCCCGACGCGGAATCCAGCCCGAAGGCGCTGCCGCCGGTGAGCACCACGGCCTCGACGCGCTGGACGAGGTTGCGCGGGTCGAGCGCGTCGGTCTCCTTCGTCCCGGGGCCGCCGCCGCGGACGTCCACCGCGGCCACGGCCCCGCCGGGCTCGGTGAGGATCACCGTCGTCCCCGACAGCGCGCGTTCTCCGGTCAGTTGGGCGTGTCCGACCCGCAGGCCGGTCACATCGGTGAGGGCGTCCAGGGGGCCGGTGGGGGCAACTCCGGTGTCAGTCATGCGCCATGGGTATCACGCCCCGGAAGCGCCCTCCCGGCGGGCTGCCTCCCCATGGACCGCCTCCCGGCGGTCCGCGGCATTCCGCCGGGCCGTCAGCGTGACCCCCACCGCGACCGTGACGGCCGCCACGCACCCGGCCGCGAGCACCGCCGAGCGCCCCGCGAACGTACAGACCAGGACGAGCACCGCCGAGACCGGCAGCACCAACTGCTGTGCCAGGCCCCCGTTTCTGGTGCCGCGAGTGGATCAGCCACACCGTGAACATGAACAGCGCCGCGGCCACGGTGACGGTGGCCGACGCCGCGAACGTCGAGACGTGCGCCTTCCCGGTGGCCTCCTCGATCGCCACCTCGATGCCCGCGCCGATGGCGGCGGCCGAGCCGAAGACCAGGTAGTGCCCGTAACCCCAGAGGAACGCCTGCTGGCTGGTGATCAGGTGGAGATGGATGGGGACGGCGAAGTAGATCCAGTAGGCGGCGAAGATGATCAGTAGTCCGCCGGCCGCGATGGGGAGCAGCGTGCCCCAGCGCCTGGTGCTCGTCGACGGCCGACTGGACCGCGACCGTCGCCGCCGAGACCGTCTCGCCGAGCACGATGATCGTGAACAGCCCGTACCGCTCGGCGATGTGGTGCGGATGCCAGCCGGTCGGCTGCCCGTGCTCGGCCCAGACGGGGACGGCCATCTCGCAGACCGCCATGCCCAGGAACAGCCACGCCTTGGCGTCGGCCGGCAGGAACAACAGGCCCAGCCAGCCGACCTGGCACAGGCCACACCCCGATCGCGTACCGCAGCGCCGTGCGCCGCTCCGCGCCCCGCGCGGAGAGCGC
This sequence comes from Streptomyces thioluteus, assembly GCF_039535865.1. NCBI lineage: Bacteria > Bacillati > Actinomycetota > Actinomycetes > Kitasatosporales > Streptomycetaceae > Streptomyces > Streptomyces thioluteus. The sequence goes on along the minus strand of NZ_BAAAXZ010000025.1, from coordinate 5,294 downwards.
CGCGCGCAGCCACTGGGTGACCATCGCCAGCCGCATCACCAGGTAGCCGAACCAGACGGCCCGGTAGTCGCCGCTGTCGAACGCGCGGGGGATGCCCGCCGCGAGCACCAGCACCCCGGCGATCTGGACCAGCGTCACCACACGGAACGGGACGTCGTCCGTGTCGTAGGCGGAGGAGAACCAGGTGAAGTTCATCCAGGCCCACCAGACCGCGAAGAAGATCATCGCGTAGCCCTGGACGCCGTGCCCCGGGTGCCCCTCCGCGAGCGCGTGCACCAGCTGCCGGCCCGCCTGGGCCACCGCGACCACGAAGCAGAGGTCGAAGAAGAGCTCCAGCGGGGTGGCCGTGCGGTGCTCCTCGCCGCGGCCGCGCGTGGTCATCCGGCGCAGCACGCCCTGGTGGCTCGGAGCGGCCGGTGCGGCGTATCGCTCATGCGGCGATTGTCGCCGCGCGGGCGGTCCGTCGCGACCGGGGCGGCCCGTACCCTGGAGCCATGAGCACCGCCCCCGAACCCAGGCCCGCCCTCGTCTTCGACGATCCGCTGGACCGTCCGTCCAGGACGACACGGACCGGGGCTGGGGCGAGCGGCCGACGGGTGGCGACGCCGCCGACCTGGCCCGTTTCCTGGACGAGAAGCCGCCGCACCACCTCTGAGCCGGGCGGCGGCCGCCCTCGCGGCTAGCGCGGTGCGGGCACCGAGTCCGTGCCGGGGCCGCGCCGCTGCTCGATCAGCGTGTCCCGGATCTGCGCCAGCAGCTCGATCTCGGTCGGCTGGGCCGGCTCGTTCTCCTCGGGGCGGCGGGCCGCCTGGCGGTCCTGCCAGCGCTTCATGGGGAGCAGCATCAGGAAGTAGACCACCGCCGCGGTGATCAGGAAGGTGAGCGAGGCGCTCACAACCGAACCCCACTGGATGAAGACGCCCTTGGTCACCACCCCGGCCGCGTTCTTCTCGCACGGCCCCTTGAGGCAGGCGGCGTAACCGTCCAGGTCCGTGGTGCCGAAGGCGCCCACGATGGGGTTGATCACGCCCTTGACCACAGAGTTCACGATGTTGGTGAACGCCGCACCGATGACAACGGCGACCGCCAGGTCGATCACGTTGCCCGCCCGCATCAGGAACGCCTTGAATCCCCCGAGGATCCCCGTCCTCTTCTCGCTCACCGAACAGCCTCTCTCTGTACTCGTCTGCACCGGATGTTCCGGAATGGTGGATTGAACACCATACGAGACGCTCCGGATGGTGTGTCCAATCCGCGAACCCGATCAGCGGAGACCCCAGCAGGCCAGCAGTGCGAGCACGGGATCACCACCCCGGCCACGACCGCTACCCACCCCGCCGCGCCACCACGCCGCCGGCCGATGCGCACCGGCGCGAAGTGCGGGACGCGCACGCCGGGGGCCGGTGCCAGGAGGGACGCGACACCATGGGGCGACGGCCGGACGCGGGGGAGGAGAAGGAGGGAAGAAGAGGAGGGGGATGAGGGGAAAGGGGACACGGCAGCCACGCGCGTCGTGGGGGAGTTCCGAGGAATGGACGCTCCCACGATCCGGCTTTTCCCGGATCCCGCTGGGGCATGTGGCATGAACACGCGGATTGTGGAAAACCCGCTCACCTTCACGGGTAAGAGCCCGTACCCGTGAAGCGCTCTTACCCGTCACGGCAGCGTGATGCCAGCTCCAGCCGTCGAGCGCGTGCGCGCACAGGCAGTCGCGGTCCCCGTTCCCGGAAGGGCGCCCACCGCGTCGAAGAGCACCTCCGCGCAGCCCGCTCCACGTTCTGCGCGAAGACCCGCAGCACGTCGTGGTGCGTGACGCCGTCCCCCGTCTCAGGCAGCCGGCGTCCAGATACGTGACGAGCGCCATCGACGTGTAGCATGAGGCCCAGTTCGCGGGGCGAGCACGGCCTCCCGGGTGCCCGGTCATGCCGACCACGCGACCAGCCTGTGCCGCGTGCCAGCGCGACTCCGCGCGGGTCGAGAACCGCGGCCCTCGATCACCGCCATCGTCCCGCCGTCCACGGCTCCCAGTCACGCCCACGCGCGCGCCGCGGCCAGCGCGGCGCGCGTCCGACGGGGCAGTAGGGGTCGGCGAAGGGAAGGTGGATGACCTCGGCACCCGTCCCGTCGGCGCAGCGGCTCGCCGTCGTAGAAGGTCTGCGTCCGTGTCTTCGTCGGTCCACCAGTTGGTCGGGCACCAGGAGCGTCCCCGGCCCGTACTCCTCCCGCAGCCGCCCCACCGCGCAGGGTCCCAGCACCTGGCGCACGCTCCAGCGAGCGCAGGGCCCACAGGTGCCGGTAGTCGATGGGTGCGGCGGCAGGTGGTGGCCGCGGCCGTGGCGGGGGAGGAAGGCGACCCGGCGGCCGCCACCTCGCCGAGGAACAGGGAGTCGCTCGGCGGTCGTAGGCGTCGTCCACAGTGACCTCGGTCACGTCGTCGAGGAACGCGTAGAACCCCGAGACCCCGATGACGCCTATCTCCGCCCGGGGGCCCGTCCGTTGGCCGAGAGCATCGGCCGTGCTCGTGGTTGACCATGCGGTCACCCTAGCCCGCGCCCCCGAAGCCCGATCAAGCCTCGGCCCGATCAGGCCTCGGAACGCGACGGAGCCCGCCGCCTCGCGAAGAGGCGACGGGCTCCGTCGAAGGATGCCGCGGGAGCGATGGCGCGTCAGGCGGCCGACGAGCTGCTGCTCGTGGAGGAGCTCGACGCGGCCGGAGCCGTGGACGAGGAGGTGCTCGAAGAGGCCGTGGAGGACGACGTCGTCGTGGACGCCGACTTCGCCGGGCTGCTGCTCGACGAGGTGCCACGGCTGTCGTTGCGGTAGAAGCCGGAGCCCTTGAAGACGATGCCGACCGCGGAGAACACCTTCTTCAGGCGTCCGTCGCAGCTCGGGCACACGGTCAAGGCGTCATCGGTGAACTTCTGCACCGCCTCGAGGCCCTCGCCGCACTCGGTGCACTGGTACTGGTAAGTCGGCACTTGCTCCTCCTGGCACTCTCACTCGATGAGTGCTAACGACGCTCCATAGTGCAGTATTCCCGCGCGTCAGTCCACCGCTACCGGCTCACGGTGACCCACCCCACGTGCCGCGACGTGCGACGAGGCGTCCGGGGGAGTGAGGCTGCGCCGCAGCGCCAGCAGGACCAGCAGCGCCAGCGCCGTACCGCACAGCGGCACCAGGAAGCCGGCGTGCGCGCTGAACTTGTCGACCAGCTTGCCGGCCGCCAGGGACCCGGCCGCCTGCCCCAGGCCCACCGAGCCGGTGAGCCAGGTGAACGCCTCGGTCCGGGTCTCGGCCGGGACCAGCTTCTCGACCAGGGTGAAGCCGGTGATCAGTGCCGGGGCGATGCACATGCCGACGAGCAGGCCGAGCCCGCCCAGCAGCGGCGCGGAGTGCGCGGCCCACAGTGGCGTAGTGGCCAGGGTCAGCAGCGGATAGGCGATCAGCAGCCGGCGCTGGGGGGCGCTGCGCCAGGCGACGGTGCCGACGACGATGCCCGCGATCATGTTTCCGGCCGCGAAGCATCCGTAGAGCAGGCCGTTGAGTCCCGGCTCGCCCATCGCCTTGGTGAAGGCGGTCATCGACATCTGCATGCCGCCGAACACCGAGCCGATGCCGAGGAACATGACGGCCAGGACGCGCACGCCCGTCACCGACAGCGCCGAGGCGCCCTTCTCCTGGAGGCTCCCGCCCGCCGCACGGCTGGGCAGCGGCTGGGTGCGCCGCTGGGTGGCGAAGAGCAGACCGCCGACGACGGTCAGCACCGCCTCGGCGACCAGACCCGCCGACGGGTGCACGCCCGTGCACAGCGCGGTGGCCAGCACCGGGCCGATCACAAAGGTGAACTCGTCGGTGACGGACTCGAAGGCGGCCGAGGTCGCCATCAGCGGCGAGCCCGTGAGCTTGGACGCCCAGCGGGCCCGCACCATCGGGCCTATCTGGGGGGTGGACGCACCGGCCGGCACGGCCGCCGCGAACAGCGCCCACAGCGGCGCGTGCGACAGCGCCAGAGTGATCAGCAGCGAGATCGCGGCCGCGTGCACGACCACGCCGGGCAGCAGCACGGCGGCCTGCCCGAAGCGGTCCGCGAGCTTGCCGCCCTGCGGCGCGAACAGCGCCATGGCCACACCGGCGGTCGCCGAGACGGCGCCCGCCGTGGTGTACGAGCCGGTGGTGTTCTGGACGAGCAGCAGGATGCCGATGGTGAGCATCGCGAACGGCTGCCGTGCCAGGAAGCCGGGGAGCAGGAACGTCCAGGCGCCGCGCGTGCGCAGCAGCTGACCGTACCCGGGGCGTGTCCCGGCGGATTCGTTGACCGTGCCTGCCACGGCCTGGCCTTTCCGCCACCTGGTAGCACGCCCCGGACGGGGTCGCCGCACGGAGCGCGCCGAGAGCTGTCCTCTCGCGCAGGACCGTGGTAGATACCGCGCCGGCCGCCTTTCGCGGCCGCGGCCGCCGTGCGGTCGCGCCAGCTCTGCATCAGGCAGAGTTGGTTCGATGTAATGAGCAGGATGAACTTAGTTCTTCCCTACCATACCTGGCGCTCGTTTCCGGCCGGGTTTCCCCGGAACGGCAACCGCCGTCCCATCGCCGGTGCCCAGCCAGCCGGCCAGCTTGCCGCCTTCGGAGACCGCCCGCAGCCGTTTCTCGGTCGCGTCCCGCACCGGGTCGGTGGCCACCACCAGCAGTTCGTCCCCCTGCCGCAGCACGGTCGTCGGCCCCGGGACGAAGCTGGCGCCCTCGCGGACGACCAGGGTGACGGCCGCTCCGGCCGGCAGCCGCAGCTCCCCGACCTCCACGCCGTGCATCTTCGAACCCTCGGGGACGGCGACCGACAGCAGGTGCCCGCGCAGCCGCTCCAGCGGGGCCGATTCGATGCCCAGGTCCTCCGCCTCGGTCTCCCCCAGCTGGAGGCGGCGGGCCAGCCAGGGCAGCGTCGGGCCCTGGACCAGGGTGTAGACGATCACCAGGACGAAGACGATGTTGAAGATCCGCCGACTGTCGGGCACGGCCGCCACCATGGGGATGGTGGCCAGCACGATGGGCACGGCCCCGCGCAGCCCGGCCCAGGAGAGCAGCACCTTCTCCTGCCAGGGGGTCCGGAACGGGGCGGTGCTCAGGAAGACCGACACCGGCCGGGCCACCATCGTCAGCACCAGCCCGACCACGAGCGCGGGCACGATGTCGTCCCCCAGCTCGTGCGGGGTGACCAGCAGACCGAGCAGGAACGAACATCCCGATCTGGGCGATCCAGCCGAGCCCTCGGCGAACCCCCGGGTGGCCGGCCAGTGCGG
>NZ_BAAAXZ010000024.1:0-18956 GCF_039535865.1 Streptomyces thioluteus | reverse complement strand
TCCCGCCGCTGCCCGGTTTACCGGGCCGGGGGTCAGCCGCGCGGTCAGGGGACGTCGTCAGCCGAGCGCTATCCCCCCATTCGTGGCGGGGGGCGAGCGGGGCTTTATGCACCCGCACCACCACCCGCCGTTTAACACCGCCAATGGCCCCGCCCCCACCGAGTCCGGAGGGAAAAGGGCCCGCGTACATGTCTGTGGCATCCCCACGGGCCGGGGTTCGCCGGCGCGCGCGTCGCTCCTACCAGCCGGCCGCTGGAGCTCGAAAGACGGCTTCGCCGTCGGGGGTGCCGAGGGCGCAGCGCCGCCCGTCGGGGGTTGAGGAAGCGCCGCCCGGGAGCGAGCAGGGCCAAGCGTCTGGTTGACGGTCTCGGAGTCGTCCGCGCGGGACAGCGCCAGGCCCTGGACCAGGGTGTTGCCGTGGGGGCCGGCGCGCCGCGGCGCACCGGCGACGGCCTCCAGTTCCCGCCAGGTGCGCGGCGGTTCGGCGGCGCCCGCGGCGGCGAGGAGGCGCGGTTGCAGTAGAGGCCGTAGGTCTGGACCTCGGTGGGATAGCCGTACGCGGCGCCGTCGACGCTCACCGCCCGGGTGACGGCGGCGGGGAACCCGTCCTGTACGAGCGCGGCGTCGTCCGCCGGCACCGGGCGCAGCACTCCGGTGCGCACCAGTTGCCCCGCCCACAGGGCGTAGAGGTGGACGATGTCGGCGCCCTGTCCTGCCGCCTGTCGTACGACGACGGTGGTGAGCAGGTCCTCGAACCGGACGGCCATCGTCTCGACCCGGCTGTGCGACTGCCCGGCGTTCCAGTCGTCGACGGCGCGTTGCAGTCCGGCCTTGAGCGGCCCTTCCCCGTAGTGCGACAGCAGGGTCAGGGCCACCCGGCCGCGGCCGCCGCTCCGGCCCGGCCGCGCGCCGCACCCGCGGTCCGCCGTACCGATCCCCGCCGTCGTGAGGCCCGCGAGCCCGGCCAGCACCCGGCGCCGTCTCATCCGGTCCGTCCTGCGGCCGGGTTCCCTGCGGCGGAGGCGTCGGTCTCGTTCGGCATCGGCGATCAACCCATCGGGGGCGGGGGGGTGGTTCCCGGGCCTCTTTGTACCGGCCGGGCCGGGCCGTTCCCCGAAGGCGCGCGGTGCGGGGCGACAGGCGTCAACGGCCGTACAGGAGTGGGCGATCGATCATTCTACGATCCTTCGCCCAGGGCCTTGGCGGCGAAGGCGGCCAGCCCCTTCCGCAGTTGCTCCGCCGTCAGCCCCTCCGGTCCCGCGAGGTGTTCGACGAGGTCCGCCCGGACCGCCGCGAGCAGGGCGTGTGCCGTGAAGGCGGCGTCCTCGACGCCGGGCAGCTTCCGGAGCGTGCCCTCGAGGGTGGCATGCCACCACGCGTAGTGCTCCGCCTGGTAGGGGCTCGCGCCGCCGGCCTCCTCCAGGGCGAGGGCGAGGTACCGGTTGTCGAGCTTGAACCGCAGCAGCGCGTCGAGCAGGGCGAGGGCGCGGTCGCGCGGCGGCGCGGCGGGGCCGAGGGGGCCGGGGCCGGTCTCGACGGCCTGGCGCAGGGGCGCGATGCGGGCCTCGACCACGGCCCGGATCAGGCCGGTCCGGTCGCCGAAGCGGCGGAAGAGGGTGCCCTTGCCGACGCCTGCCGCCGCCGCGACGTCGTCCATGGAGACGCTGCCGGGGCTCTCGCTGCGGGCGAAGAGCGCGTCGGCCGCGGCCAGGACGGCTTCTCTGTTGCGTGCGGCGTCCGCGCGTTCCTTGCGCACCGGCAGGACCTCCCTTGCATAAACGGACCGACAGTCCGTATCGTGAAAGCGGACTTGCAGTCCGCATCGTCATCGTAGAAGACGGAGTGCCCGATGAGCGATTCCCCCCTGCCCGCGACTACGCCCGCGAACGTCTACCGCCGCGGCCTCGACCTGCTGCTGAGCAAGCGCGACTACCGGAACCCGTCCGCCGTCCCGGGCTCCCTGGACGACGTGAAGTTCTTCTCGACGGACGCGGCATGAGGAAGGGCAAGGCGCATGGAACGACCGATCACGCCGCCGTCCTCGTCACCGGCTCCACCGGCACCACCGGCAGCCGGGTCGCCTCCCGGCTGGTCGCGCTCGGCCACCGGGTCTCCGCGGCCACCCGCCGCCCCACCGCTCCGGACAGCGCCCGGTCCGTGCGCTTCGACTGGCACGAACCGTCGACGTACGCGCACGCGCTGCACGGCGCCGACCGCGTGTACCTCGTACCGCCCGTCGGGGACCCGCACCCCGCCGCCGTCATGCTGCCGTTCCTCCACGAGGCCCGCGAGGCCGGCGTACGGCGGGCGGTCCTGCTCGGTTCCTCGGCGATCCCCGCGGGCGGGCCGGGCGTCGGCCGGGTGCAGGAGGCGCTGCCCGGCCTGTTCGAGGAGTGGGCGGTCCTGCGGCCGTCCTGGTTCATGCAGAACTTCACCGGCGACCACGTCCACGCGGACGGCATCCGCACCGAAGGCGTCATCCGGACGGCGACCGGGACGGGACGCGTCGGCTTCGTCGACGCGGACGACATCGCGGCCGTCGCCGTCCACGCCCTGACCGACGACCGGCCGCCCAACACGGACCTGCTCCTCACCGGCCCCGAGGCGCTGAGCCACGACGACATCGCGGACATCCTCACGGGGACGACGGGCAGGCCGGTCGCCCACCGGCCGCTCTCCCCCGGGCAGTTGCGCGACCGCTTGACGGCGGCCGGTATGCCGGCGGAGTTCGCCGGGATGCTGGCCGAGCTGGACCGTGCCATCGCGGCAGGGGCGGAGGACCGCGTCCTGGACACGGTCGAACGCGTCACGGGACGGCCGGCCCGCAGCTTCCGCCGGCACGTGGAGGAGACGATGCGCCAGGCGAGGACGCCCTGACGGTGTCCACCACCCGTTGGGGTACAGCACGGCCGGCCCCGGCCCGCCCGCCGCGCCGGCCCCCTAGCGTCTGTGCCGTCCGCTTCGTGCGCGGCCGTCCGTTTCGCGCGCGCAGGGTTGCCAGGGAGCCGTGATGCCTTCACGCCGCCGGTTCACCGGTCTGTGCTCCGGCGGTGCGCTCGGCGCACTCGCCGCGCTGACCCCGGGATCCGCCGCCACCGCCGCCTCGCGGACGCATTTCCGCGCGATCGTCGTCGGCTCCGGCTTCGGAGGGTCGGTGGCGGCGCTGCGGCTGGGCGAGGCCGGGGTGGACACGCTGGTCCTGGAGCGCGGCCGGGAATGGCCGACCAGTCCGACGCGGGCCGTCTTCGGCTCGCAGGAGCGCGTCCGCGGGTCGATGTTCTGGTTCCGCTCCGTCGCCCGCTGGCCGGGCATCCTGCTGCCCGTCCCGGTCCGGCCGCAGCCGGGACTGGCGGAGGTGTCGGAGCAACCGCATCTCGACATCCTCTGCGCCGCGGCCGTCGGCGGCGGTTCCGTCCTGTACACCGGGGCGACCGTCGCCCCGCCCCGGCCCTGCTTCGCCTCGCTCTATCCCCCGGGGCTGTCCTACGACGAGTTCGCGACCCGCTGGTTCCCCCGCGCCGTGGCCGGGCTGGGGGCGACCGTGATGCCGCCGGACATCTACGCCTCACCGCCCTTCACCCACTCCCGGCTGTGGGACCGGCAGATGCGCCGCGCGGGGCACATGCCCTCCCCTGCGCCGTCCACCTTCGACTGGGACGTCCTGCGCGCGGAGTCGCGCGGCACGGTCCGTCCCTCGGCGACCGCCGGCGAAACGGATTTCGGATGCTCGAACGGGGCCAAGAAGTCCCTCACCCGTACCTACCTCCCCCGGGCCCTGAGCACCGGGCGCGTCCAGCTCCGGCCGCTGCACGAGGTCCGTACGATCCACCGCCGGCGCCACGGCGGTTACGCCCTGGAGGTACGCCGGCTCGCCCCCTCCGGCGCCACCGTCGACACCGACGAGTACACCTGCGACCTGCTGTTCGTGTGCGCGGGCACCCTCAACACCAACCGACTCCTCGTGGCCGCCCGGGACCGCGGCGATCTCCCCGGCCTGCCGGCCGCCGTCGGCACCGGCTTCGGCACCAACGGCGACCAGATCGGCGTCCGTTCCACGCTCCTGGACCGCACCGGACCGTCCCAGGGAGCCCCGTGCGCGTCCACCTGCTTCATCTCTCACGCCTATCCGCAACCGGCCCGGGTGGAGAACTGGCAGTGGCTGGGAGCGCACGGGCTGCCGCTGCTGTTCACGCTCCTGCTGACCGTCGACCACGACAACCGCGGCAGGTTCGTCCACCAGCGCGGCAGCGACTCGGTCCGGCTCGCGGACTGGACCCCGGCCAAGCAGCAGCCCTCGGCCCATACGCTCGCCCGGTACCAGGCGGACGTCCTGGCCGCCAACCCCGGGCTCGTCACCGTGGCACTGAACTATCCGGCCCCCTTCACCTCCCACCCCCTGGGCGGATGCGTCATCGGGCAGTGCACCGATCTCGAAGGCCGGGTCGAGGGCTCGCCGGGCCTGTACGTGCTGGACGGTTCGCTGATCCCCGGGAACGTGGGCGGCGCCAACCCCTCCCTGACGATCACCGCACTCGCCGAGCGGGCCATGGCCCGGATCGTCGCGGCGGGCGGGTAGGGCGGATCGGTCAGTCCTTCAAACGGTAGAAGCGGATCGGCGAATTCGGCTTGAACCCCATACGCGTGTACACGGGCGCCCCGGCGACGGTCGCGTGCAGAACGGCGCGGGTCAGCCCGGTCGCGCGGGCGCCCTCGTACAGCGCCTTGCGCGTCACCGCCTCGCCGTATCCCCGGCGTTGCCACTCCGGGTCCGCGGCGACGAGCACGACGAAGAGGCGGCCGTCCGCCTCGACCGCACCGGCGCACGCCACCGGAACGTCGCCGCGCATGCCCAAGTAGGCGTACACCTCGTTCGTCCAGAGCGCGGACCCGACGAGTCCGTCGCGGCCCTCCTCCAAAGGGAACCCGTACCCACGGGAGTTGAGGTCCGCGTAAGCCCGCAAGTGCTCGTCGGAGGTCACGCGGACGAACGTCAGATCGGGGTGGCACGGCTCCGGGACGGGGAGCAGGTCTCCGGCCATGCCGGTACCGGGGAAGGCGCATTCGAGGCCCGCCCGCTCGGCCGCCGTTCCCAGCGCGGAGCGCGCCCCGTCGTCGAGGAGGTCCTCGAAGAGCCACAGGAAGCCCGGGTGCCGCTTCGCCCGCATGATGTCCGCGGCCTGGCCCAGCCGCCGTCCGACGAGCTCCGCGTCCGCGCCCACATCGGTCAGGGTGACGCAGTTCCAGAAGGCGAACCGGCAGTCGGCCCAGCGGACGGCGATGCCAGGAAGGTCGCGCACGTCCGCGCCGGGGTCACGGTCGAGCGCCATGGCACGCCAGACCGTGGCCAGTTGCTCCATCGATTCGACGGACTCCGCGAGGTCGGTCACTCCGGCTCCCTAGGTCGTCGTGCGGGCAGAAGCCCGCATCCGGGTCGGCAGCCACCCTACCCACGCCGCTGACGGCGGGAATCATTCTTCCCAAGTACCGGTGGCTGATGGCGCGTTCGGCTCGCATCCCCGGTCCTTGCCGGACTCTGCAGGAGGCTCAGATCAGCGCGCTCACCTGTTCCTCGATGCCGAGCAGGGCCCGGCCGTACACCTCGCTGGAGATGGCGGGGTTGGTGAGGGCGTGCCGGCTGGCGGCCTCCTGGTCGCGCCACATGCGCTGCAGGGGGTTGGCCTCGGCGAAGCTTCCGGCGCCGTGGACGTTCAACAGGAGGTCCAGCGCCTCCCGCGAGCGACGGGCGACCGTGGCGCTGTCCATGCGCACGCGTGCCCGCTCGCGCAGCGGCATGTGCCGGCCGCTCGCCGCCCAGGCGTCGATCTCGTCCGCGGCGCGCAGCAGATGCAGCTCGGCGGTGTCGATCAGCTGGGCGGCCTCGGCGAGCTGCATCTGGACGGAGGGCGCCTGCCGCGCCTGCTCGTAGAAGGTGTGCGACAGGGGACGCCCCTTCGCGAGGGACTCCAGCACCAGCTCCATCCCGCCACGGGCCAGGCCCGGTTGGGGCGCCACGATCACCGAGGCGAGCACCGGGACGAACGCCGCGCGGTACAGCGCCTCGTCCGTGAACTCGGTGGGGTACTCGCCCCGCAGCGCCCCGGTCACCGACAGGACGCGGTGCGCGGGCACGAACACGTCCTCGGCGAGGAGCGTGTGGCTCCCGGTGCCGCGCATCCCGGCCGTGTGCCAGGTGTCCTCGACCGTCAGCTCGTCCGTCGGGACCAGGGCCAGTCCCCGTTCCGGCGGTTCGCCGGACGCGCCGGCGAGCGGTATGCCGAGCAGCGCCCATTGAGCGTGCAGGCAGCCGGACGCGAAGGGCCACCGCCCGGTGATGACCTGGCCGTCCCCGGTCGCCCTGCTCGTCCCGCCGGGGGTGAGGACGGAACAGGCACGGGCACCGGGATCCTCCCCGTACACCTCGCATTGGGCGCGTTCCGGATAGAGGCCGACGAGCCAGCCGCAGATGTTGAACAGAGCGGTGTTCCAGGCGGTGGAGCCGCAGCCCCGGCCGAGTTCGGCACTCACCTCCACGAGCGTGCGGACGCTCGTCTGGTGGCCGCCGAACCGCCGGGGGACCGTGAGGCCGAACAGACCGGCCTCCGCGAGGGCTTCGATGTTCTCCCCGGCGATCTGCCGGTCCTCCTCGGTGCGGGCGGCGTTGCGACGCAGGAGGCCGACGAGTGCGGCGGCCCGTTCGGTCAGCTCCTGCCGGCTTTTCGCGCTGGTCGTCATGGTGGTGGTGTCCTCCGTGCCGCGGTGGTGCCGGACGGCGCGCCGGCGCGCGCCTCACGGGGCAGCATGAACGATCACGGGCACGTTGGGGAAGGGCACGCCGGAGGCCGGATCCGGGGCCGCCCCGGTCACGGAGCGACTGCCTCCTGATCACGGTCCCGCTCCGGTACCGGCCCCGTGGGCCTTCCGGCAGGACGCAGGGCGATCACCAGCACAGCCGCTCCGCAGAGGGCGATGAGCATGATCCAGACCGCGCCGACGTGCATGGCGTGGACGAACGCGTCGTCGGCAGCCCGCGCGAGAGCGGGGCGGTGGATCGCGGTGGCGGCATGCCGGGCCTGTTCGGCGGAGACCCGTGCCCGGTCCTGCACCGGCCCGGGTACATCGCTCAGCGAGGGTTCGATCGCGCGCCGGTACACGATCGACATGATCGTGCCGCCGACCGCGAGCCCGATCACGCTGCCGGTCTGTCGCACGGTGTTGGTGACGGCCGACCCGGCACCGGCCCGTTCCAAGGGCAGGAAGCCGATCAACGCCGCCGTCACCGGGCCGAGCACCATGCCGATGGAGAGGCCCTGGACCAACAGCAGGATCTCGATCCGGAGAAGCGGGGTGTGCAGTCCGAGGAGGGCGTACGCGCCCATGGTCAGCGCCGCCACGGTCAGCGCCGGTACGGCGACCGGCCGCAGCGACCAGCGGCGTACCAGACGCGCCCCGAGGGGCGCCCCCAGGATCGCGCCCAGCGCGGTCGGGAGACCGGCCAGGCCCGCCTCCATCGGCGACAGGCCGCGCGCGCCCTGCAGATAGAACGCGTTGTAGAAGGTGACGGCGGCAATGGCGAAGAGGAGCAGACCGAGCGCCGCGTTACCGCCGCCGAACGCGCGCTGCGCGAGCAGCCGGGGATCGAAGCTCGGCATCTTGATGCGCAGTTCGACGAGCACGAAGGCGGCCAGCAGGACCAGTCCGACGGCGATCGGCGCCCAGACCTCCGTACGGCTCCAGGCGGTCACCTGCCCCGCACGGATCAGCCCGTAGGCCAACGCCGCGAGCCCGCTGATCGACAGCAGCATCCCGGCCGGGTCCATCGGCCGCGGGACGGGGCTGCGGAAATTCGGGACCAGCATGGCGATCCCGGCCAACGCCAGCGCCACGACGGGGACATTGACCAGAAAGACCGAGCCCCACCAGAAATGGTCGAGAAGCAATCCTGCCAAGACCGGGCCCACAGCCATTCCGACGCCGGCGGAGGTCGAGGAAATGGCGATCGCCGTCGCGCGGGCGGGGCCGGTGAAGGTCCACATGAGGATGGCCATGTTGGCGGGCATGATCAGCGCGCTGCCCACTCCCATCGCGGCCCGTGCGGCGATCAGTTGGCCCGCGTCGCCCGCGTACGCCGCCCACACCGAGGACCCCGCGAATACCACCAATCCCGTCGCGAGCACGGTCCGGTGACCGAAGCGATCGCCCAGTGCACCCGCGGTGAACATCAAGGTGGCAAAGGCCAGAGTGTACGAGCCGGTGGCCCATTGGAGCTCGGCCGGCCCGGCGTCCAGCCCACGGACCGGGTCCGCGAGGGTCTCCAGGGCGGTACTCAGGACGGTGTTGTCCAGCCAGATCAGCAGCGAGCACAGCATGAGAACGGCAAGGATCAACTGCTGCCGGGACTTGGGCAATGTCGGGGAGGTGGTCATGAATTCCCTTGGGTGCGATCGGTGAAGATCTGACGAACGGACCGTAGGCCACTGTCGCACCCCTGTCAATTTCCGATTTCGGGTCAACAAACCGCTGGTTCCGGCGAGTTGACGAGGCATACGGTCACGCCTCTGTCAATTCCGAGTGCCGTGAACAGAATGCAGAATTGGCCAGCCCTCGGGGCATATCGTCACGCCCCTGTCAATTTCCGAGCTCGGCCTGCGTGCGCTCGGCCGCGGGGAGGGCGAGGCGGTCGCAGAGCCGCCCGAGGTCCTTCTCCAACGCGCCGAAACGCGCGACACGTCGGCGCACCTCGCGCTGCACGACCGGGACCGCCGCGTCGCGCGAACATCCGTGCTCGCGCTCGACGATGAGCACCAGGTCGCTCAACTCCCCTTTCGTTCCTCCTTCTGCACCGACTGCACGTCGTTGACCAGGAACTGGTTCAAGGTGGGGTCGGCGCCCACCACCTGTCGGCGCAGGAGCACGTACTCCGCGGAGCCGAGGGCGCGTCGCGCCCGGCGATGGCGGGCCTCGGTGACGTGTCCGGCGAAGTAGGTCATCCACGCCTCGACGGCCTTCATCCGCCATACCCGGCGGCGGGCCCGGACCGTACCGGGCGACGATGCGCGACGTCCTGTCCTCGTAGTGCTGCCGGACGGTCCCGGCCGTGTTGTCCAACGTGCCCCCCTGCCAGAGGCTGGAATTCCAGGTTGGGAGCCGGAGGGGCGGACCGCCGGAGCACGTCCGGACAGAGCTCCGTCCATGGCGCCACGATGCGATCCGGCACCACACGCGTGATAGTGGATGCGTCGGACGGTTCCCGTCCGGTCGACGGTCACGGGAGCCGCGAGATCGCGACGCAGCGAGCCGGGTGGCACTTATGGAGCCCGAAGTCCAGATCATCCTTGCCGTGACGCTGCTGATCCTCGTGATCGGCGTGCTCATCAGCCTGGTGTGGCACTGCACGGAAGAAGACGGCCAGCGGATGGAATCCATCCGGACCGTGGCGGGCCTGCTGGCGATCCTGGTGAGCGATGCGGCCATCGTCTTCGCCCTGATCTGGGGTGCGAGCAGGATTACGGGAAGCGACAAGTCCACGGTCCTGGTAGGTCTGGCCACTGCGGCGTTCACGGCCGTCAGCACCGTGACCACGGCATACCTCGGCATCAAGGCAGTGTCCAATACCGCTCAGCTTCTGGCCCGGAAAAACGATGCCAATCCGCCTCCGCCCCCTGCCGGACCGCCCGGCGGAGGCAAGAACAAAGACGGCAAAGACGGCCCCGGCGGACCACCGGAGTCCACGTCCATGACCAATGAGGAATGGGAATCAATCAAAAAGGAAATGGAAGGACGTGGGGTCGACCACAGCCGCATAAAGGACATCGAAGATTCGATGCGCCTTCGGTGACTCCGGCGTCCTACCCGCCCACCGCGGTGACCGTCCCGGCGGTGCCGTCGACCCGGACGTACTGACCGTCGCGGAGCGTGCGGGTGGCGTTGACGGAGCCCATGACGGCCGGGATGCCGTATTCGCGGGCCACGACGGCGGCGTGCGAGCCAAGCCCTCCGGTGTCGGTGACCACCGCCCGGGCCAGGCGGAACAGCGGTGTCCAGCCGGGGTTGGTGTACGGGCAGACCAGGACGTCGCCCTCGGTCATCCGGTGGAACTCCGCGGGCCCCCGGATGATGCGCACCGGCCCGGTGGCCGTGCCGCGGGCGGCCGCGATCCCGCTGATACCCGCGTCTCCGGAGTCGAGGACCGCCAGCAGCTCGGGCGGTACGGGGCTGTAGTCGCGCAGCACGGCGGCACGGCGGCGCCCGCGCTCGGCGGCCAGGGCGTGGACGGCCTCCGGCTCGCCGTCCGTCTCGCCGAGCTCCAGGAGGAAGATGTCCTCGGGCCGGTCGAGGGCGCCGCGCAGGGTCAGCCGTCTCCCCTGTTCCAGGAGGAGGCGGCGCACCACGCCCAGACCCGTGACGAGGTGGAAGTGGCTGTCCTCCCGGAAGGCGGCGTGGACGCGGGCGGCGGGCAGCCGGCGCAGTGCCGGCCGGCCGAACAGGCGCCCGCGGAGGCCGCGCGCGGAGGTCACGGCGGACCGGGCCGCGGCCATGCGGTCCGCGCCGCTCGGGACCTCCGGCGCATGCTGCTGCGCCAACTCCTCGGCGTGGTCCGCCGGTTCCGGTGCGCGCGCAAGACTGAGCAGCAGGCCGTGGAGGATCTCCGGGGAGTCGCGCAGCGTCGGTGAGCCCAGCGAGGGCGTCGCGGTCATCCGGTAGCCGTGGTGCGTCAGGTGGCGGCGCAGACCGGCCAGCAGAGCGCGGCCGGCCGCCGTCTCCGCCAGGCGGGCGTCGATCTCCTCGGCCGCGCACCGCTCGTAGATCTCCCGCAGTTCGGGGTCGCGGCGGATGCGGGCGGCGAGTTCGGCCAGTTCCCGGTCGGCCTCGCCGATCAGCGTGGGGACGCCGGAGAGGAGGTCGGCGTGGAGCCGTCCGCCCTCGTCGGCCCCGAATCCGGCCCGCAGCCACAGCGACAGGGACGCGTCGGCGGCCATGCCGCGCGGCAGCGCTCCGAAGCGCGGTCCCACCAGCGCCCCGAGGACGCCGCGCACCTGCGCGAGCCGGTCGGCGAGTTCCCGGTCGGAGAGGTCCGCCGGCTCCTCTCCGTCGATCCGCTCGACCAGCGGCACCAGCGTGCGGCGGCACTCCTCGGTCCACTCGTCCGCCGAAACCCTGGTCCAGCCGAGGGACTTGAGGAACAGCATCGGCAGTCCCGGCACCGCGCGGACCGACGGACGGAAGCGGGGCGGTACGAGCCGTACGGCGGCGTCGTCCACGCCGACGAGTACCTGCTCGGCGCTCCCGGCCTCGATCCCGGCCCGTCGCAGCGCGTCCAGACAGGTCGTCACGACGGGGCGCAGGAAGACCGAGCAGTCCATCGGGTAGTGCGGTACGGGGTAGTGCTCGGCCTGGGCCAGGGCGAGCCGGGCCTTGCGCAGTTGGCGGCGGGAGGGGGGTCTGCGCCGGGCGGGCGCCGTCGCGGCCCGGCCGGTGGCCTCTTCCGCGGGCGTGTCGGGCAGGCCCGTCATGGGCGGGCCTGCAGCAGCCAGCAATGGCCGCCGGCGCAGGCCCACTCGATGTCCTGGGGCCCGCCGAAGAGCGCCTCGACCCGGTCGGCCAGGCGCACCAGCTGGTCGAGTTCGGCCGTGGGCAGCGAGGGCCGCTCGCTCAGCAGCCGCCCGTCGGTGCGGTCCACGACGTGGGTCACGCCCGTGGTGTGCCCGGAGACCAGTGCCTCGCCCAGTCCCTCCACGGCGTCCACGGTGATCCGGTCGCGGCGGCCGGTGACCGGGTCCGCGGTGAACAGCACCCCGGCCCGGCGGGCGTCCACCATGGGCATCACCAGCACGGCCATCACCGGTTCCGGCGTCCGGCCGGGCTGCCGGCGGAGCCGGTAGTCGGCGGCGCGGGCCGTCCACAGCGAGGCCCAGCAGGCGCGGACCGCCGCGACGACGTCCTCCTCGCCCTCGACGTTCAGAGAGGTGTCGTACTGCCCGGCGAACGAGGCGTCCCGCCAGGTCCTCCGCGGTGGCCGAGGAACGCACGGCCACGCGGGGGGACCCCAGCTTCCGGTACGCCTCGGCGATGCCCCCGGCGATCCCGTCGGGGACCTCGGCGGCCCGGATCAGCTCGCCCAGCCGGCCGGGGTCGTCGCCGCCGATGCGGTGGTGGGTGAGGAAGTCCCGGTAGGCCGCGCCGGCGATGACGAACCCGGCCGGGACGGGCAGCCCGGCCGCGGCCGCCTCGCCCAGCCGGGCGGC
This sequence comes from Streptomyces thioluteus, assembly GCF_039535865.1. Classification (NCBI taxonomy): domain Bacteria; kingdom Bacillati; phylum Actinomycetota; class Actinomycetes; order Kitasatosporales; family Streptomycetaceae; genus Streptomyces; species Streptomyces thioluteus. Next base: position 6,714 of record NZ_BAAAXZ010000024.1, on the reverse strand, counting down.
CTTCGCGCCCACCGTCCCCGCGTCCTTCCGTGCGACCTCCGCCAGTTCCCGGATGTAGTGCGTCATGTGTCACCGCTCTCCGCCGACCCCGGCTTTGGCCCCTACCTTGCCCGGTGGCCGGGCGGGCCCGCTACCGCCCTGCCGCATCCGGTACACCGCCACCACATAGACCGCGTCGGCCACGAGGCAGACGAGGTAGAGAAACTTCAGCAGCGCGGAGTGACCGTACTCCGCGAGCGGCGGCCGCGCGTACACGCCGAGCGATGCCGCCGCGGTCCCGAGCATCTTGGCCGTGGCGATGCCCGGGGACTGGCCGCGCAGCGACTTCCGGGCCTGGAGCATGCCGAGGAACAACAGCGACATCATCAACGACTGCAGGTAGGAGGCCCGCAGGCCGTAGCGGTCCCCGAACTCCCTGCTGACCAGCACGTCGGTGACGGCGGTCACGGCGATGACGCCGGTGAACATGGCGTAGCACAACGGGCGTGACAGGCCGGGGAATTCCCGGGGTCCGTAGCGGAAGACGTACCACAGGACGGCCAGGTCGGTCAGCAGCCAGACGCTGTCGATGTGAGCTGGGCGCGGTAGACGAAGGTGCTGTCGTAGGTGGGCGGGGAGACCACCGTGAAGTAGAACTCCCAGCCGAGGTTTGGCCCCGAGGGCGGCCAGGGGCATGCCGTACGTACGGTCCGCGCGGCTCTTGAGCACGATCAGGACGTAGGTGGTGGTCCAGAAGATCCCGGCGAACGTGTGGGCGACCACTTGGGTGATCATGAACCGAACCCTCCCGATGAGGTTTCCCGCTCTCTCCGGCTGCCCGGTGGTCAGGCGCCTCCCCGTCCGGCCACCGCCCGCCACGCCTCCCGGGCCAGCGCGAGGCCGTAGGCGAAGACCTGAGCGGCGGCCGGGCGGTGCTGCGCGGGGGCGGGGATCTCGTGGGCGTCGCAGATGATGTCCAACAGGTGCGGGGTGCCGGACCCCGCCACGTCGCGCAGCACACGGCGCAGTTGGGCACGGGTGCGTACGGTGGTGGCCGGGACGCCGAAGGCGCGGGCGAGGGCGGCGAGATCGCCGTTGTGCAGCGCGGAGCCGAACTCGGGCCACCCCATGATCTCCTGCTCGAACCTGATGGCGCCGAGCCTGCGGTTGTTGAAGACGCAGATCACGACGGGCTCGTCCAGGGTGGCGAGGGTGGCCAGTTCGCTCAGGGTCACGGCGAGCCCGCCGTCGCCGACGCCCGCCACGATCCGGGTGCCGGACCGCCGGCGGGCGATGCCGATCGCGGCGGGCAGGGCGAAGCCCATGGTGGCGAAGGAGCTGCTCCAGACGAACCGACGGGCGCCGAGGAAATAGCGGTAGAGCCACAGGGTGTTCAGCCCGACGTCCGCGATGACGGTGGTGTCGTCCGCCCGCTCGTCCGACAGTTCGTCCGACAGGGTGAGCGCCACGGTGGAGGGCCGGATCCCGCTGCGCCGCCCCACCGACGGGCCGACGGCGCGGCGCCTCGCCGCGAGGAACGTCTGCCGGCTTGCGGCGGTGAACTCCGCGCGCTCGTCTGCGAGTTCGGCATCGGGCGGGCCCGACGCGCCGATGCGGCGGGTCAGTTCCTGGAGGGTTTCCGCGGTGGTGCCGTGCAGGCGCAGGTCCGCCCGGGGGAGGCAGCGAGCCGTGCGAGGTCGTGGTCGACCTGGATCAGCCGGAAGTCGCCGTGCAGGTCGAAGGCCGAGGTGCCGCGCTGGGAGACCCCCAGCGCCAGCAGGACGTCGCAGCTCTTGAGGGCCCTGGCGGCCGAGGTGTGGCCGGAGGAGCCGATGCCGCCGGCGAAGCGGGGGTGGTCCTCCGGCACGGTTCCCCGGCCGGGCATGGTCGTCACCAGCGGCGCGTCCAGCCCGGCGGCGAGGTCCAGCAGCTCGGCGGTGCTGCCCCGGGCGCCGCGGCCCGCCAGCAGCAGCGGACGGCGGGCGGCGGCGAGGACGGCCGCCGCCCGGTCGAGCAGGGCGGCCGGCGGCAGCGTGGCGGAGGGCGCCGCCTCCCACGACGGCAGGTCCGGTGAACCCGCCTCCTGTTCGAGGGCGTTGGCCCCGATCTCCACATAGGCGGCGCCTTGTCCGGCGACGGCCCGGTGGAGGGTCCGGACCGCCCGGTCCAGGGATTCCGGGGTTCCGTCCAGGCGGGCGGTGCGGGCCGCATCCCGGAAGAGGGCGGTCCCGTCGACCACGCCCTCGTCCTGCCGTACGCCGAGGACGATCAGGGCCGCGTGGTCGTACGCGGCGTCGTGGATGCCGTTCGCCTGGAGCACCAGGTCGGCCTCGCCCGTGGCGACGCAGACGGTGGGGCGCCCGGTGTGTTTGGCGACGGCCGAGCCGGTCAGGGCGGCGGACTCGGGATGGACGACCGCGTGGGTGGCGATGCCGGCCGCACGCAGGCAGGCGAGCAGCGGCCCGGCGGCCGCGTCGGTCCGCGCGTAGGCGTCGGTGACGCCGAGGCCGGCCAGGGCCCGGGCCAGCAGGCGGCCGACGCTGCCGTCGCGGGCCGCGTCCGGCGGGCCGGGGCGATCCGCGTCCGCATCGGGGGCCGGGCCCGTGCCGTGGACCGCGATGTGCTCCCGGGCCTCCCCCAACCCGGCGGTCCCGGCCGGGACGCACAGCAGGGACGGGCCCGGGGTCCGCAGAACGGCGCGGAGTTCACCGGCCAGCCGTGCCGGGTCGGTGACCCGCCGTGCCGCCAGTCCGGCGGCCACGGCGACGCCGCGCAGGTCGGCGGGGGCGTCGCGCTCGACGCAGACCACGGTGACGGGCAGGTCGTAGCGCCGGGCCGTGAGGAGTTCCGCCGCGAAGTCGGCGAGGCCGGTGTCGGTGGTGACCGCCACGGAGGGCCGGCCGGGAAGCGCGACGGCGGCGCCGAGGGCGGCGGGCAGCGCGACGCCCCGGCAGCGCAGGGCGTAGGAGGACAGGATGTCCCGCTGCCGGACGGGGAGTTGGGTGAAGCCCGAGTCCAGGATGGCGCCGGGCTCCAGCGACAGGACGGCGTCGTGCGCGGCCGTCCCGTCCAGGGCCTGCCACAGGGGTGCCGGACCGGCGGGCCGGGGCAGCGCGTCCGCGGCGCGGGCCGGGCCGGGGGCTGGGGCGGCGGCTTCCGGTACGGCGGCGGCCAGGTCGCGCAGCAGTTCCTGCTCGTCGCCGAGCAACCGCAGCCATCCGGCGGGCCGTTCATGGGCCGCCTCGGCGGGGTCCGCCACCTGGACGACGTGAGGGGACGTCAGCATCCGTCGCACGCTCGCCGTATGGGCGCCGACGAGTAGCACACTCGGCGCATGTGCCAGGAGTTCGCGGACGGCGTCGCCGATCTCGTCGCGGATGTGCACGGCGGGGGCCGTACGGGGGTGGGCGAAGTAGCGATGGCCTTCGGGGAGGACGAGGACCGGGGCACCCAGGCGATCGCTCAACTCGTCTATGTGCGCGCCTGTTTCGGAGGTGGTGCGCCCCACCAGCAGCGCGTGGACACCGCCTGCGAGCCGGTCGGCGGCGGCCAGCAGCAGCCCTTTGTCGTGCTGGAGCCCGGCCCTCAGCGGGCCGCCCCGCCAACGGACCGACACCCCCGTCGGCACCGGGGCCGCGAGCGCGTCCGAGGAACAGGCCAGATGCACCGGGCCCTGGCGCACCGCGGCCTCGCCGAGCGCCCGGGCGACCATGGCGAGCTGCCGGGGCGAGGCGACGTGGTGGTTGTAGACGGCGCACCCGTCGAAGAGCCGGACCGGGTCGATCTCCTGGAAGGACGCCAACCCCACCTGCTCGACTGGGACTTGCCCCGACAGCGCCATCAGCGGTGCCCGGTCCGCCAGGGCGTCGTAGGCGCCCAGCAGCAGATGGGTCGCCCCGGGCCCCGCGGTGCCCAGGCAGACGCCGGGAGTGCCGGTGAGCCTGCCGTAGGCGGCCGCCATCAGGCTCGCGGCGCCCTCGTGCCGGACACCCACCAGGGAGATCCGGCCGTCGCGCCGGAGGGCGTCCAGGAGCGGGTTGAGGGACTCGGCCGGCATCCCGAAGACCGTCCGCACGCCGAGGCGGGCCAGCCCCTCGACGACCTCATCGGCGAACCGCCGCCTGCCCAGGGCGTCGGCGTACACGTTCCGGTTGACCTGCATGGAACTCATCGACTCCTCACGGATCGTGCCGTCGCTCGGCCCAGTGCAGACAGGCGATGCCTCCGGTCAGGGACCGGCGGCCGTAGCGCACGAAGCCCGCCGCGGCGCAGAGCCGGGCGATGGCGTCGGGCCCCCGTAGGTGAGGATCTCCTCCCGCAGGTGGCCGTAGCCCTCCAGGTGCCGGGACCGGCCCAGGAGCCTCATGGTGTGCAGCCCGCCCGCGTACAGGCGGCGCAGCAAGCGGTTGTCGGGCGTGCCCAGTTCGAGGAGGAGCAGGGTGCCGCCGGGCCGCAGGACGCGCAGCAGTTCGGCGGCGCACCGCTCGCGGTCGGCCATGTCGTCGATGGCGAAGGCCACGCAGGCGACGTCGAACACGCCGTCGGCGAAGGGGAGATGGAGCCCGTCGGCACGGACCAGGCGGACGCGCCGCTCCCCCGTGCCCGGGGACTCCGCGCGCGGCCTTCTCGCGGGCGACCTTGAGCATGGCCGCGTTGAGGTCGCAGCCGACGACGTACGCCGACGGGTTGCGGGCGGCGATCGCGGTGGCCAGACTGCCCGTTCCGGTGGCCAGGTCCAGGACGCGGATCCGCTGCGCGGGGTCCACCCGGGCGGCGACCAGGCGTCGCCAGCGCCGGTCGGATCCCAGGCTGAGCAGCGAGTTCATCAGGTCGTAGCGGCTCGCGACCCTGTCGAAGAGACGCTGCGGCGTCTTCGGCCGGGGCCGGGGCGGGGCCTCGCGGGGTGCGGCGGCGACGGGAGCGGGCGGCTTTAATGGTGGGTCCGTGTGCGGTGCGCCGGGCGCCGGTCCGCTCGCGTCGGCGTCGCGGCGCGTGTCCAGGGCCAGCAGATCGCTGCCGACGAGGATCACCGTGCCGGCCCCGAGGGCGGCCACCGAGGCCCACCCGGGGTCCTGGAGCAGCAGGACCGTGCCGAGGAATCCGCTGGACAGCAGCATGTCGGCGCGGAGCACGCGGTTGGCGGCCGCCGCGTCCCGGGCGCGTACCAGCCGCCGGCACTGGATCGCGGCGAGCACGGTCCAGGGGGTGGCGAACAGGACCCGGGGCGATGCCGCGTGCGCGGGCACCAGCAGGGGCAGGGCCAGATAGGCGGCCAGGGTGATCGCGCTCGCGGCGAGGGCGGCCGTGCGCCGGTCGGCGAAAGAGCGTCGCGGAGGTGCGCAGCCCGGCCCGGCGGTCGCCGTCGTGGTCCGGGACGTTCTTGACCAGTCCCTTGGCCGTGAACCACAGGAACAGGAACGCCAGCATGGCCAGCGCCGGGCCGGTCGGCGCCACCACCGTGCGGTGCGCCCCGAACCAGCCGATCAGGAACGGTCCGACGACGGCCTGCGCGAAGATGTAGAGGCCGAGGAAGGGGCGGGCCTTCATGCGCAGCGGCCCGAACGAGTACTGGTGCACGCCCAGCAGTCCGATGAGGACGAAGACCAGGAACGCCGGTCCGTAGCACAGTGCGAGGGCGGCCATGAGGGCGTTGAGCGCCACGATCGCGTACAGCAGCCGGCGGCGGCCCATGCGGTAGAGCAGCCAGGCGCGGCCGGGCAGGTTGCGGCAGTCCTCGTCCACGTCGGTGTAGGTGTTGGTGATGTTGGCGAGGAAGCCGACGAGGAACGCCTGGACGGCGCCGACCGGCATCAGCGCGTCCGGCTCGACCGGTCCGGCGTAGCCGAGTCCGAGGACGTAGGCGAAGAGTCCCGGGACGCAGGTGCGGGGGCGGCCGATCATCACCAGCAGCCGCAGCGACTCCCGGCGGCGGACGCCCACTTGGGGTCCCCGGACGATCTCCGCCTGCCGCTGCGGCGGAATGGTGCGGAACTCCTCGGCGCTCAGCGGCACCGTGGTGTCGACGGGCGTGGTCGGGTTCGGTGCCACGGCCGCATCACCTCCGGTCCGGGGCGGAGAGGACGGACCGGGCCAGCTCCGCGAGCATCGCGGCACCGTCCGGGCTGAGTTCGCCGCCGGTGCGGGAGAGGTGGTGAACCGATTCCTCGATGAGCTCCCGGGCGGTGGCGTAGCACGAGGCGATCGCGGGTGTGCGGGAGATCAGCCGTATCGCCCGCGCGGAGCGGCCTGCTTCCGTGGCGGCGTCCTCCGCGGCGGCGTCCTCCGTCGCGGCGCCTTCCGTCGCGGCGTCGGCGGCGTCGGTACGGGGCGGGGGCGGGGCGAGCAGGTGCGCCAGGCCGGCCCGGTGGGGCAGCGCGCGCGCAGCACCGGCAGGGTGTAGATCCCGGCGGCCAGGTCCTGGCCGGGAGGCTTTCCGGTGCTGCCGGGCGGCAGGGTCAGGTCGTGGATGTCGTCGACGATCTGGAAGGCCGTGCCCATCAGCCGCCCGTAGCTGCTCACGGCCTCCACGGCGGAAGCCGAAAGTCCGCAACCGAGCGCGCCCAGGCGGCAGGCGGCGGAGATCAGCGCGGCCGTCTTCCCCTCGACGGCCGCGAAGTAGTCGTCCTCGCGCCGCTCGGTGTTGTACTGGTCGCCGATCTCCCGGGCCATTCCCTCGCACATCGCCACGAACGTCCCGGCGACGGCGGCTCCTTCCGCCTCTCCCAGGCCGGTCGC
>NZ_BAAAXZ010000023.1:0-15795 GCF_039535865.1 Streptomyces thioluteus | reverse complement strand
GAGCTCGACGACCCGGTGGCCGCCCTCGGCCGCCTCTTCGGGCGCGTCGTCGAACAGCGCGAGCACCTCGTACTCCCGCTGATCGGCGGCCCGTTGGTGCCGGACCGGGCGGATCAGGGAACTCCAGCGCGCCATCCGCGCCGGCCTCGGGGAGATCCTCGAAGCCGGGCGGAACGCGAAGGTGCTGCGCGCGGACGTCACCCCGGAGGACCTCATCGCCGTGGCCGCCATGGCCTGCCGGCCCATGCCCCACCTCCCGGCCGGGGCGGGGCGCGGCCCTCGCCGCCCGCCAACTGGCCGTCTACCTGCACGGCCTGCGCCCCGAGGGCGCCCTCCCGCTGCCCGGCGCACCGCTGTCACCCGGGGACTTCGGGTCGTCCCTCGCCATGGACTAGGACGAGCCCCCCGGACCGCCGCGCAGCGGCCGCCCGTCTACCGCCCCCGCAGCAGCCTCCGCACCGCCACCCCCGCCCCCACCATCGCCGCCGCCGCCGCGACCTCGCGCGCCCGCGCGGCGGCGGGGCCGGACGCCGAGGCGGCACTCCGCCCCGGCTGAGGCCGCGGCTTGCGGACGAGCCGTCACTGACGGGGCGGGCGGGAGCGCCCTCGGCAAGGCAATGCAGGCGCGCCCGCCCGCGCAGAGCAGCCGGCCGCACCACCACTGCACCGCATACCGTCCTGACCCCTAGCCGCACCCTCCATACCCGCGTGTTCGGGTCGCTGGAAGCAGCGTCGACGCAGGCAGCGGACACTGGGAAGCAGCGTACCCGCGCACACACGCGCATGCTCGAACGGAGCTGAGCCGCCGCTCCGCCCGAGGACAGCAGTAGTCCTCGATGAAGCGCGGACGGCAGCCCGACGCTCACGTCCGCGGTCGGTGTGTGGTCCACCGCGATTGATGACCTGGCTGGTAGGTGCGAGCCAGACGAGTCGCAGCGGGCAGCCGCGGCTCCCGGGGCCCGTCACCTGCCAACCTCGTGCCCGCCGCGCCAGGCGCCAGGGGCCCGCGAAGCGGCAGGCGGCTGGCGTTATCCGAGGCCCGGCCTCGACCGCGACCGTTGCTGCGTGTGCGGCGTCCAGGCAGCGTGGGATACTGTCAACACGCCGTTCAGGCACGTCGGAGATCGTACCGTAGGCGAGGACGATTCCGCATGTGTGTCACAGGCCACTGCGCGCGAGCATCATGGATCTCGATTGATCAGGGGCGTGTACGAGGAAGCGCGCTTGCTCGTCAGCGGCCCGGAAGTAATGTCGCCGTTCCCGTGCCGTCCCTGGCTCGCCGTCGGGGCTGCGAGAAAGTCTGACCGCACGGCTAGCCGCGCTCCTGCGGCGCGCAGTGACGGATAGCTAGTCGAACATGTCGTGACACGCAGGTCGTACTGTGTGAGTGGATTGGCCCACGCCGTCGTGCTCACTGATCTCGTGGCGATCGCGAGTGCGGCGGCAGACAGGTGGTGCGGAGTTAGGCGCGGTCGAGGCGTAGTATACTGCGACACGCATGGTGGTGCGGGATGTAGTGACGATATCTTACCTGGACGCCCCCGGAGTTGGTCGCTGGTGTCGCCCGGGGTGAGCAGCGTGCCGCGGTAGTGGCCCCGAGTCTCCCGTCCAGGGCGCGGCGGGCCGAAGCCGTCACATCGGAACCAACGCAGCTCACCTCCGCACGCTTGCAGCAGGTCGCCACGTTGCGGCCAGCGGAGACGCCTGGCGAGCGGGGCTGCGGCCTCGGCGGTGGCCCTGTCGCGCAACCGAGCAGGTCGTCGTACGCGGCTGGGCGATCGATTGGTACACGAGTTTGCTGTGCCGTACGCCCCGCGCGTCCTGCGACCACGACGAACGGGTCGGGCGGCGGGTCTGCCGAGGGGTGCTCGCTGTGCGCCGTGGAGGCGCTGGATTCGGTGTGAGACGACTGCACCGTGCGTCTGCCGGTAGACGAGGTTGACGGCGCCGGTGGAGGTGGCGTTCCCGTAGGTGGCGTCCGAAGGACTGGCCTCGTTGAATGGGCGTAGTGTGCTGGGGACGTAGTTCCATCGCGCGGTGACGGTGATTGCCGTCGACTAAGTGGTCCAGTGACGCACGCCCCAGCTCGGGTTCGCCGTAGAGGCTGTGCCGGAGCAGCGCCGGAGTGCGGTCGTGCTCGTGACGTCACGAACGATACCGTGTAGGCCGCGCGCAGCGTGGGCGGCGAGCGACGCTGCGGCGTGCGTAGTAGTGTGGATCTGGTGTCGCAGCGTCAGGGTCAGCTGCGCGGGGCCAGGCAGCGCGGGCGCGGTAGCACGCTTGGTGAGTTGTGCAGGATGTGAGCAGCCCGGCGTGGTGCGCAGGTTGTCAGACGTCCTGCGGGTTGTCCGGGACGGCGGGGTGTGAAACGCGGCTGTAGCGTCGTGTGGCCGCGCTGGTGTGGTAGTGGCGCAAGTAGTGGTCGAAGGAGACATTCTCGCGAAGACGACGACGAGGTGCTTGACGGGCGTCGCCGTGGCGGGGGGAGAAACGGGTGCGGCGGCGCCGAGAGGAGGGCGGCGGCGGCCAGCGCCCCGGCGGCCGCCCGCCGCATCTGGCGTTCCACGGTCATGCCCGGGTCCGTCCTTCGTCCGTGAGGTCCGTCAGCGCGCGGCCGTACCGGTCCGCGCGCGGTTCGCGCACGCCCGGCAGCACGAAGAACCAGCCGCCGCCGAACGGGGTCACGTAGTCGGTCAGCGGCTCGCCCGCCAGCCGGTGCTGCACGGCCGTGAACTGCCGTACGGGTCCTGCTGGTAGCAGCAGAACAGCGTCCCCACGTCGAGGTCGCCATTGGGGCGCGCCCCCCGGTCGTAGCTGTAGGAGCGGCGCAGCAGGCGCTGCCGCGGGTGTGCGGGTGCGCGGGTCGGCGGCGCGGATGTGGCTGTCCAGCGGGATCACCTCGCCCTCGGGTCGTACGCGTAGCGGGGCGCGTCGCCCTCGCGGGCGCCGTCGAGCGGGGCCCCGGTGTCGCGGGCGCGGCCGAGCAGCCGCTCTGTTCGGAGAGCGGGACGCGGTCCCAGAACTCGACGTGCATGCGGATCAGCCGCACGACGAGGTACGTGCCGCCCGCCGCCCAGCCCGGCTCGTCGGGTCCGGCCCACACCAGCGGTCCATCAGCCGGGGTGTCGGCCGGGTCCGGGTTGGCGGTGCCCTCCTTGAAGCCGAAGAGGTTGCGCGGGGCGCCCGTGGGGCGGGAGGGGCCGGTGAAGCCGTTGAGCCGCCAGCGGATCTGGAGGGCGCCGCGGGTGTGCCGGTGATGTCGCGCAGGGCGTGCAGCACGGTGTCCGGGCTGTCGGCGCAGAGCTGGACGGCGAGGTCGCCGTGGCACCAGGCCGGGTCGAGGTCGTCGTCGGGGAAGACCGGCATGGGCCGCAGCCGCCGGGGGGCGCGGCCGGCGAGCCCGTAGCGGCCGTCGAAGAGGGAGGCGCCGACGGCGACGGTGACGCGGACGGCGCCGTCCGCCGGGACGCGGGGGCCCCAGCAGCCCGGAGTCGGCCGGGGGCGCGGCGACGCCGGTGGGGAGCGGCGGTGCCGCCGGCGGAGAGGAACCGGGCGCGGTCGGTCAACACCCGCAGCGCGTCGACGAGTTCGGCGCGGCCGTGGCAGTGGCGTCGAAGGCGGCGAACGCGGTGCAGCGGGCGGGCGGGGTGAGGACGGTCCGCTGGCGCGGGCCGTGGAAAGGAACGCCCGCCGGCCGGCCGACGGCCGGGCGTCACGGCGCAGGCCGCGCCGGCGGCGGCGCCGCGCAGGAGGCCGCGGCGGCGTACGGGGTTCACGTCGCACTCCGTACGTCGCAGACGGCGGCGACGACGGCGAGCCGTTCGGCGAGGTCGCCGAAGCAGGCGTCGATCCGCTCCCGGTCGGCCCGTCCGAGCCGGGCGAGCGGCGTCCAACGGCCGTGCCGGTACTGCCGGTCCAGGATGTGCCGGGCGCGCCGGAACCGCCGGTCGAGGGCGGTGGTGGCGATGCCGCGGGCCCGCAGCGCGGGGCGGAGTCCGTCGAGGGCGCGGCGGGCGCCGTCGAGCTGGGCGCGGGCGGTGGCGAGCGAGGTGCCACTGCCGTGGTCGGTGCGGGCCGGTGAGCTCCAGGCGGAGGGTGTCCTCCACGATCTCATGGGCGCGGCGCCCGAGTTCGGCCGGGTCCATGCGCGCCACGGCCCAACTCCCGTGCAGCGCCCGGACGTCGGCGGCGAGCCGGTGGGCCGCGCGGCGCAGGGCCGGTCCGCGTTCACCATGCCACAGGCCGTACTCGACGCGGCGGAAGCCGGTGAAGCGGGGATCGCGCGCGCCGCGGGGCAGTCCGGCGGCCGATGCGGCCGACGGCCTCGCCGCGGTCGCCGAAGGCGCCGTAGGCGCGCCGAGTCGCTGATAGCGCAGGTGCGCCGCGAGCCAGGCGGCGCGGGCGCGCCGGACGTCCCCGATGCGCGCGGCCAGGGCGGCGGTCGCCCGGACGAGCCGGCCGAGCTCGTGCCCGACCCACCGCTGGTAGGCCAGGTCGGCGCGATGAGCTCGCGGCGGTGACGGGAACGACGGCCGGGCCGCTGGCGCCGCGCGCCGGTGACGCGGACGGCGGGGACCGGTGACGGGGGCGGCGTCGGCGGCCGGCAGACGAAGGAGTACGTACCGGGGCGAGCCGGACGGTCAACAGCCGCACTCCGCCGGGACCGATGCCTTCCACTTCGCCGAGGACGGCCTTGGTGCGCGCGTCCTGCAGCCGGGCCTCGGCGGGGGTGGGGGTGGTGTTGCGGAGGGCGAAGGTGCGGGTGCCGGGGCGGGGGGTGGGTCCAGCCGTGGCCGCAGGCGGAAGGGGAGATGTCGACGGCGTCGTCGGCTCCGGGCGGGGCGGGGGGCCGAGGCCTTGGGCGGGGCGGGCGGGGCGGCGCAGGCGCCGAGGAGGAGGGCGAGGAGCAGGGGGAGCGTCGCCAGTGCGGTGGGTTTGCCCCGGTCCCGCCCTTTCACCGTTTCCCGGGGAGACCCCGGACCCCCATCCGACCTTCGGTCGGAGGTCCTCAAGCGCCGGACGGGCTGGTTCGTGCGCCCGGGCTCGAAATTCAGCCCGTCCGGCGTTTGAGGACGAACGCGGCGAAGCCGCGTTGCGGGCCGAGGGGCGGAGCCCCGGAAGAAATGGTGAAAGGGCGGGCCAGGGGCAAACCCACCACACCGCCCACCGCCCACCACACCCACCACCCACCACGACCCGCACCGCCGACAAGGCGGCCATCGTAGGCAGACCCTCCCGCACCCCCACGCAGCACAGGGCCCGGATTCACCCATCCGTCAGCGCGCCCGCCCCCTGCGCGCACTCAGCACCGGAGCCACACCCGCCGATTCCGCGCCACCGTGTGCACCCGGTCCACCCGCTCCGGCCGCAGCACCCCGCCCAGCGCGCCGAGCCCCGACACCTGATGCTCCGTCAGAACCCGTACGTCGCCGTCCTCGACGACCACCTCCGTAGCCCCCACCAGCACCACCACTCCCCCCACCAGCACGGGAAACCCGCACCCCCGCGCCAGCACCGGCGAGCACCGGGCCGCGCTCTGCCGGGCCCACCGCACGACCGGGCGCGGGCGCCGCTCCCCCGGCACCCGCACGAACACCTCGTCCACCCGGACCGGCCCCGCCCGCCGCACCGGCTCGACATGGACGCAGAACACCCCGCCGGGCCCGATCAGCAGATGGGAGACGACCGCGTCGCCGGCAGGACGACCGAGTGGAGCACCTCCCAGCCGCCCGGCGTCAGCGCCTCCAGGACCGCCCCGACGAACTTTTCCGCGGCCAGCGCCCGCCGCCAGGCGTCCTCCACGGGCCGGCGGCCGAGCAGCCGGGCGAACAGCAGGGACCAGCGGCCGGTCCGGGACGCGTCGAGCCCGGCGCGGAGGGTCTCCCCGGGGCGGTTGGGGGCGAGGTCGTCGTCGGGGTGGAGGAAGAGCCGGTCCGGGTCGTAGCTCCGCCCGGCCGCCCCCCGTTTGGTGTCGGCATCCGTCCCGGCATCCGCCTCGGGACCCGTCTCCGGCCGCTCGCGCACGCCCATCACCCCTCCGCCATCTTGCCGCAGTTGGGCGGGAACCAACCCGACCGAACATCTGTTGCGGCCCTCACCGGCCCGCCCCACCACCTCCTTCGGGCCCTTCGCCCCCGACATCGCCGCCGGGTGCTTTACTTCAGCGACTGCCGAATCAAATATCCCTTTTGTCGCAATTAGATATGAAGGGACACCCGTGCGCACAGCTGCCCTCTACGGAACCGTCGGCTCCCTCATCCTCACCGGACTCACCGTCCTCACCCCGCTGCCCGCCGCCCAAGGCGCCGGCGCCCTCCTCTCCCCGGACGGCCCCGCCGAGGCCCGCGGCGTGGCGCTGGCCGCCGAGCGGGCCGCCGCCCGGGGCATCGCCTTCGGCGTCTGCCCGGCCACCGAGAACCTGCCCCGGACCGTGGAGTGCGGCACGGTGTCCGTCCCCGTGGACTACACCAGGCCCAACGGCCGGCACATCGCCCTCACCGTCAGCCGCGGCCACTCCACCGGGCCCCGCTCCGCCCACCAGGGCGCCCTCGTCTTCAACCCCGGCGGCCCCGGCGGCTCCGGCATGATCTTCCCGCTGCTGGCCGGGCTGCCCCAGTGGCAGAAGCTCGCCGAGGCCTACGACTTCGTCGGCTACGCGCCCCGCGGCGTCGCCCGTTCCGCGCCGCTGTCCTGCATGGACCCGGCCGCGTTCAACCAGGCGCCGGGCGACGCGCCGGAGCAGCCCACCGCCGCGTACAAGAAGCAGCACATCGCCAAGGCCAAGGCGTACGCGCAGGGCTGCCGCAACAGGACCGGCGCCGACCTCCAGTTCTTCACCAGCCGCAACAACGCGCGCGACCTCGACGTGCTGGCGCGCGGCCCTCGGCGAGCAGCGGCTCAACTACCTCGGGGCGTCCCTACGGGACGTACTTCGGCGCCGTGTACGCGACGCTCTTCCCCGGGCACGTGCGCCGGATGGTCTTCGACAGCGTGGTCAACCCGGACCCGCACCGCGTCTGGTACCACAACAACCTCGACCAGTCGGCCGCGTTCGAGCGGCGCTGGACCGACTGGCGGCGCTGGGCCGCACGGCACGACGCCGTCTACCACCTCGGCCGCACCGAGCGCCAGGTCCTCGCCTCGTACCACAAGGCGATGGAGCAGCTCCGCCGCCGGGCCGCGGGCGGCAGGGTCGGCCCGGGCCAGCTCCAGGGCGCCCTCGTCCGGGCCGGCTACACCGACAGCGCGTGGGCGTCGGGAGCACGGGCCCTCTCCGCGTTCCTGCGGGGCGACGACGGGCCGCTGGTCGCGCTCGCCGGACCCAGCGCGTCCGGCGCCCCGGCGGCCGAGAACAGCAACGCCGTCTACACCGCCGTGGAGTGCAACGACGCGCCCTGGCCGCGCAGTTGGCACCAGTGGGACCGGGACAACACCCGCCTCGCCCGCAAGGCGCCGTTCGAGACCTGGGCCAACGCCTTCATGAACCTGCCGTGCGCCTACTGGACGACGCCCCGGCAGCGGCCGCTGGACGTCCGGACGGCCCGCAAGGCGCTGCCGCCCGTCCTGCTGCTGGCCGCCGAGCGCGACGCGGCCACGCCGTACGCGGGGGCGCTGGAGCTCCAGCGCAGGCTGTCGGGTTCGGTCCTGGTCACCGAACGCAACGCGGGAACCCACGGCATCGGCGGCGGCCCCAACGCGTGCGTCAAACGGTCACCTGGACAATACCTGCTGACCGGGGCACTCCCGCCCGCCGCACGACGTGCGCGGGCCGCGCCGAGCCGCGGGCGAGCTGACGACCCGAACGCCGGACGGGCTGATTCAGCCCGTCCGGCGTTCGAGGACGAACGCGGCGCAGCCGCGTTGCCCCGCGCGGAGCGCGAAGAAACGGTGAAAGGGCGGGGCGGGGAGAGAAAACCCCACCGGCCGCCCGGCCGGCTACGCCAGCCCCGCCACCAGCTCCGCGACCGCCTTGCGCCGCCCCGTGTAGAACGGCACCTCCTCGCGCACGTGCATCCGCGCCTCGGACGCCCGGAGGTGACGCATCAGGTCGACGATCCGGTACAGGTCGTTCGCCTCGAAGGCCAGGATCCACTCGTAGTCGCCCAGCGAGAACGAGGCGACCGTGTTGGCCCGGACGTCCGGGTAGCCGCGGGCCATCTTGCCGTGGTCGGCGAGCATGCGGCGGCGGTCCTCGTCGGGCAGCAGGTACCAGTCGTAGGAGCGCACGAACGGTACACGCTGACGTAGTCGCGCGGCGTCTCGTCCGCGAGGAACGCCGGGATGTGCGACTTGTTGAACTCCGCGGGGCGGTGCAGCGCCATGTTCGACCACACCGGCTCCAGGGCCTGCCCGAACCGGGTGCGGCGGAAGCGGTTGTAGGCGTCCTGGAGCGCGTCGGACGTCTCGGAGTGCCACCAGATCATCACGTCGGCGTCGGCCCGGAGACCGGAGAGGTCGTAGGTGCCGCGCACCGTGACGTCCTTCTCGGCGAGCTGGGCGAAGAGCTCCTCGACCTCCTCCGCGTAGCCGGACCGGTCCTGCGGGAGCACGTCGCGCCAGCTTGAACACCGACCAGAAGGGTGTAGCGGATGAACCTCGTTGAGGTCCTTGGCCTTCTTGCCGGCGTTCGGGATCTTCTGGCGTCCTGGGCGTCAGTCATGGTCCCTATTGTCCCCCCGCGACGGCGGCGCCCTCGGGCAGGGTCGGCATGGCGGCGAGCAGCTCCTCGGCCGCCCGGCGCGCGCCGGAGATGCACGACGGGATGCCGACGCCGTCGTAGGCGGCGCGCAGACCCGCAGGCCGGGCAGGGCGGCGACCTGCGCCCGGACGCGGGCGACGCGGTCGAGGTGGCCGACCGGGTACTGGGGCAGGCCCCGGTCCCAGCGGGTGACGCGGCTCTCCAGCGGCGTCGCGGCCAGCCCCACCGCGGCGCCGAGGTCCTCCAGGGACATCCGCACCAGCTCGTCGTCGTCGCGCCGCAGATCGGCCTCGTCCCCGTAGCGGCCGATGGACGTGCGCAGGACGAAGACGTCCGGGTCCGCCTCGGCGATCCAGCCCCACTTGTTGCTGGCGAAGGTGGACGCCTTGATCCGCCGGCCGTCGCGCGGCGGTACGAGGAAGCCGCTGCCGGCGGGCAGTCGGGCGACGTCGGCCCGGCGGAAGGCGAGCGTGACCAGGGCCATGGAGGCGTAGTCGATCTCCGCGAGCTCCCCGGCGGCGGCCCCGGCGACCCGGGCGAGCAGCCGTGCCGCGTCGTGCGCGGGCGTCGCGAGGACGACAGCGTCGGCGGTGGCGTACGCGCCGTCGAGATCGAGCCGCCAGCCGTCGGCGGCGCGTGCCAGCCCGGCGACCGGTGTGCCGGTGCGGATCTCGCCGCCGGCGGCGCGGGACGGCGCGGGCGACGGCGCCCGGCAGGGTCCCGACGCCGCCGGCGAGGCCGGCGAAGACGGGCCCGCTCTGCGCGGGCGCGGCGGCGGACAGGGCGCGGACGGCCTCGGTCAGCGAGCGGTGGGCGCGGGCGGCCTCGAAGAGCTTGGGGACGGCGGCGCGCATCGAGGTGCGGTACGAGTCGCCGGCGTAGACCCCGCCGAGCAGCGGCTCCACCAGCCGGTCCACGACCTCGTGGCCCAGCCGTTCGGCCACGTACGCGCCGACGGCCACGTCGTCGCCGAGCTCGGTCGGCGGCAGGTCCGCGTCGCGGGCGACGGCCGCCAGGCCCTCGGGCGAGAGCACCCCGGAGGCGGCGAGCGCGTCGAGGTCGCCGGGGACGCCCATCATCTGGCCCTTGGGCAGCGGGCGCAGACCGCCGCGGGTCCACACCCCGGCGGTGGCGGTGGCGGGCGGCTGGAGGCGGTCGCCCAGTCCGACGGCGCGGGCGAGGTCCACCGCCTCCGGCCGCCGGGCCAGCATCGACTCGGCGCCGAGGTCCACGGGCACGTCCGCGATCCGGCCCGCGAGGAGCTTGCCGCCCAGGCGGTCGGTGCCCTCGAGGACCGTGACGCGCGCACCCCCTTCCAGCAGACGCAGGGCGGCGGTCAGTCCCGAGATGCCGCCGCCGATCACGGCCACGTGGTGTGCGCGGTTCCGGTCTTCGCTCATGGCCTCGCTCATGACCTCACTGTCTCAGACGGTCCCGGGACACCCGCCCGCGCCCCATTGACAGCGCTCGGGGAGCCTGCCGAGACTCTCGACCGAACGGTCAGTCGGCACCAACCCACCTTACGGAGAGCTCATATGCACGACCGCATCCGGGACGTCTACGTCGCCGACGCCGTCCGCACCCCGATCGGCAGGTACGGCGGTGCCCTGGCCGCCGTCCGCCCCGACGACCTGGCCGCGCACGTCCTCCGGGCCCTGGCCGACCGCTCGCCCGCGCTCGACCCGGCCGGGATCGACGAGGTCGTGCTGGGCAACGCCAACGGCGCCGGCGAGGAGAACCGCAACGTCGGCCGCATGGCCGTCCTGCTCGCGGGCCTGCCGGTGACCGTGCCCGGCGCGACCGTCAACCGGCTGTGCGCCTCCGGGCTGGAGGCCGTCGTCCAGGCGTACCGGGCGGTCGCCGTCGGCGACGCCTCGGTGGTGATGGCGGGCGGCGTCGAGTCGATGAGCCGCGCGCCCTGGGTGATGCCCAAGGCCGAACGTGCCTTCCCCGCCGGCCACCAGCAGCTCTACTCGACGACGCTGGGCTGGCGGATGACCAACCCGGCCATGCCCGAGGAGTGGACGGTCTCCCTCGGCGAGGGCGCCGAGCGGATCGCCGACAAGCACGGCATCGGCCGCGCCGAACAGGACGCCTTCGCCCTCGCCAGCCACCGGAAGGCGGCGCGGGCCTGGCGGGACGGCGCCTTCGCCGACGAGGTCGTCCCGCTGCCGGACGTGGACCTCGCCCGCGACGAGAGCATCCGCGACAGCACGTCGGCGGAGGCCCTGGCCGCGCTGAAGCCGGCGTTCCGCCCGGAGGAGGGCACCGTGACCGCGGGCAACTCCTGCCCGCTCAACGACGGCGCCGCCGCGCTGCTGATCTGCGACGAGGAGGGGCTGCGCGCGACGGGCCGCGAACCGCTGGCCCGGATCCGGGCGTCCGCGGTCACCGGCATCGAGCCGGACCTGTACGGGCTGGGACCGGTGGCGGCCGTGCGGCGAGCGCTCGGCCGGGCCGGCCGGACCTTCGCCGACCTGACACATTTCGAACTCAACGAGGCGTATGCCGCACAGGCCCTGGGATGCTTCGCGGAGTGGCCGGAACTCGACCCCGCCCTCGTCAACCAGCGCGGCGGAGCCCTCGCGATCGGGCACCCGCTGGGTGCCTCCGGCGCCCGGCTCGCCGGTTCCCTCGCCCACCAGCTCGCGGCGGCGGGGTCCGGAACGGGCGTGGCGGCACTGTGCATCGGCGTGGGGCAGGGCCAGGCGCTGGTCCTCGAACGCTGAGAACGCTGATGGCCGGGTCCCGGCCCCGCTCCCGGGAGGCGACTGCACCGTGCGCACCACCGTCGGCATCGTCGGGGCCGGACCGGCCGGCCTCCTGCTCGCCCGGCTGCTGCACCGGGCCGGGGTGGACTGCGTGGTGCTGGAGGCGAGGAGCCGGGCCCGGGTGGAGGGACGGCAGCGGTCCGGGATCCTGGAGCAGGGCGCGGTGGACACGCTGCGCGCCTGCGGCGCGGCCGGCCGGCTCGACGTGGACGGCGTCCTCCACGAGGGCTTCGAACTGCGCTTCGGCGGCCGGGCGCACCGCTTCGACGTGTCCGGACGGACCGGCGGCCGGGCCACGACGCTCTATCCGCAGCACGAGCTCGTCAGGGACCTGATCGCGCTTCAGCTCGCCGACGGGGCACCGCTGCTGTTCGACGCCCCCGTCGACGCCCTGGAGGGGCTGGACGGCGACCGGCCGGTGATCCGCTACACCCGGGACGGGGCGGAGCACGTGCTGGAGTGCGCCTACGTCGCCGGGTGCGACGGCGCGGACGGCACCGCGCGCCGGGCCCTGCTGGCCACCGGGGCGGCGCGGCTGCACGGGCGCGGCTACCCCTACGCCTGGCTCGGCGTCTCGGCCGACGCCCCGCCCGCGGCCGACGAGTTGCTGCTCGCCGCGCACGACCGCGGCTTCGCCCTGCACGGCATGCGCTCCCCCACCCTCTCCCGGCTCTACCTCCAGGTACCGGCCGGCACCGAGCCCGGCGCCTGGCCGGAGGACCGGATCTGGGAGGAGCTGGAGGCCCGGCTGGCCGTCGAGGACCGGCCGCTGAACCCCGGGCCCCTCTCGGACCGGTGCGTGTTCCCGCTGCGCGGCGAGGTGGTCGAACCGATGCGGCACGGGCGGCTGCTGCTGGCCGGCGACGCCGCCCACGTCGTGCCGCCCACCGCGGCCAAGGGACTCAGCCTGGCCTTCTCCGACGTCGTCACCATGGCCCGCGGGTTCGCGCACTGGCGCAGGAGCGGCTCGACCGCCCTGCTCGACCGCTACTCGGACCACTGCCTGCGCCGGGTCTGGCAGGTCCAGCACTTCGCCCACGCGATGACGACACTGCTGCACGCGGCACCGGGCGCGGACGCCTACGAGCGCCGGCTGCGGGCCAGCCGGCTCGACCGGCTGGTGGGGCCCACGGCCGCCGCCGCGGAGTTCGCGGAGAACTACGCCGGGCTGCCGACCGAGGTGCCGTTCGTCTGACGGCCGACAGGCAGGGGTAGGCACCATCCATGACGGTTCCCTACTCCGGAATTCCCGGGCGGCAGCCGCACCACCCGCCCGTGCTCCTCCCCTGCGACCCGGAGGCGGCCGAGCTGACCGGCCCGGTCTTCGGCCCGGCCGCGGTCGGCCCCCTCGACGACGACCTGACGCGGCAGCACGCCGGGGAGCCGCTGGGCGAACGCATCACCGTCGGCGGCCGGATACTCGACCGCCGCGGCCGCCCCGTCCGCGGCCAGCTGATCGAGATATGGCAGGCCAACGCGGCGGGCAGATACGCCCACCCCGCCGACCGCAACCCCGCCCCGCTGGACCCCCACTTCACCGGCACGGGCCGCTGCCTCACCGACGACGAGGGCCGCTACCGCTTCACCACGGTCCGCCCCGGCGCCTACCCGGTGGACGCCACCGCATGGCGCCCGGCCCACATCCACTTCTCCCTCTTCGGCACGGCCTTCGCCCCAACGCCTGGTGACCCAGATGTACTTCCCCGGCGACCCGCTCCTGGACCGGGACGGCATCCACCACGCCGTCCGCGACCCCGCCGCACGGGCGAGGCTGATCGCCGGCCGCGACCCGGCCGGACCGGGCTACCACTGGGACGTGGTCCTGGGACGGGCCGTGCGCGACGTGGGCGGAGGACACGCGGTGACGACGACCCCGTCCCAGACGATCGGCCCGTACTTCGGCCCGGCGCTGCCCGCCTCCGGGACCGGCCCGCCGGTCCTGCGCGGCTCGGTCCTCGACGGGGACGGAGCCGGCGTCCCGGACGCCCTGCTGGAGTTCTGGCCCCCCTTCGCCCGGGTCCCCACCGCCGCGGACGGCTCCTACGTCCTGCGCACGTCTTCGGCCGTCCCGCCGTACCTGGCGGTGTGCGTGCACGCGCGGGGCCTGCCGCGGCATCTGTTCACCCGCGTCTACTTCGCAGAACTGCCGGACGATCCACTCCTGGCCGCGCTGCCCCCGGAGCGCCGCGCGACACTCCTGGCCCTTCCGGGCCCTTCGGGACACCGCTTCGACGTGCGCCTGCGCGGCGAACGGGAAACGGTGTTCCTGTCCTTCTGACGGGAATTCGCCCCCGCCCCGCCCTCTCACCGTCTCTCGCCGCGCTCCGCGCGGGGCAACGCGGCTGCGCCGCGTTCGTCCTCAAGCGCCGGACGGGCTGTTCAGGGGGCGGGAAACGGTGAGAGGGCGGGGCGGGGAGAGGAAACCTCTACCGAGCCGACCGCTCGTGGACGAACTCCACCAGCCGCGTCAACGCATCCGGATCCGTCGCCGGCAACACCCCGTGCCCCAGGTTGAACACATGCCCCTCCAGCCCGGCCGCAGCCTCCAGCACCGCGGGCCGCCTTCTCCTCCACCGCCTCGCGCGGCGCGAAGAGGACAGCCGGGTCCAGGTTCCCCTGGATCGCCTTGCCGGGGCCGACCCGGCGCGCCGCCTCGTCCAGCGGCACCCGCCAGTCCGCGCCGACGACGTCCGCGCCCGCCTCGCCCATGAGGCCGAGCAGTTCGCCGGTGCCCACGCCGAAGTGGATCCGCGGCACGCCGTACCCGGCGACCGCGTCGAAGACCTTGGACGAGGCCGGCATGACGTGGCGCCGGTAGTCGGCGGGGGCGAGGGCGCCGACCCAGGAGTCGAAGAGCTGCACGGCCGACGCGCCCGCCTCGATCTGCACCTTCAGGAAGGCCGACGTGATGTCCGCGAGCCGGTCGAGCAGGTCGGCCCACAGCTCGGGGTCGCCGTACATGAGCGCCTTGGTGTGCTCGTGGTTGCGCGAGGGCCCGCCCTCGACCAGGTAGCTGGCCAGGGTGAAGGGCGCGCCGGCGAAGCCGATGAGCGGCGTGGCGCCGAGCTCGGCGGTGAGCATGCCCACGGCCTCGGTCACGTACGGGACGTCGTCGCCCGACAGCGGCCGCAGCCGCTCCAGGTCGGCCCGGGTGCGGATGGGGTTCTCGACGACGGGTCCGACGCCGGGCTTGATGTCGAGGTCGATGCCGATGGCCTTGAGCGGGACGACGATGTCGCTGAAGAAGATGGCGGCGTCGACGCCATGCCGGCGGACCGGCTGCAGGGTGATCTCGGTGACGAGGTCGGGCCGCATACAGGACTCGAGCATCGGGATGCCCTCGCGCACCTTGCGGTACTCGGGAAGCGAGCGGCCCGCCTGCCGCATGAACCAGACCGGCGTGTGCGGCACGGGTTCGCGCCGACAGGCGCGCGCAGGAAGGCCGAATCGTACGCCGCGGTGCGGCCCGTCTGATGCTGGCTGCGCTCACTCATGTCCCAAATCTTCGCACGGGCCGAACGAGTGACCCGCGCATGTGGGTGTCCCTACCCGGAACCGCGGGTCGTTCCGCCTAGTCTTCCGGGCATGGCTGCGGCGCACGGACACCACTCGGACGGTCCGGACGACGTGGGTGGGGAGGGCTCCCCGTCCGTCTTCCGGCCCCCCCGCCCAGGCCTTTTGGGGCCCCCAAAGGGGGGTTTAAAACTTCGTCCGCCCCCCTGCGGCCCGAGAATCGAACTCGATTCCGGACGGACCCCGGCCGCCCCCAGTGGGCCTTCGCACCCACACCTGTCCTCGTAACGCCCTGGAGGTGCGTGCGGTCTGGTGTGTGGAACGACGACGGGCGACAACTACTTTTGGGCGAAACGGACGGGCTTTGCGATCCTGGCCTGGCCCCACCGAACCCCCCCCCCCCCCCGGGCCCCCGGGGGGGCCCCCCACGTGGAACGAGGGGGGGCCCCCCCCACCCCCCCCCCCCCCCCCCCCCCCCCCCCACCCCCCCACCCCCACCGGTTTAGGTGCTTGGTGGGGTTCGGGGGGCCCCCCCCCGTGGGGCACACCCCCCCCACCAAGCAAACCTTGCCCGCCTGGGTGACGCTCGTCCAGCGCGCCGCGTGATCTGGATCCGACGGAGATGGCGGGGGGCCCCCCCGGGAGGGGGGACCCCCACCCCCCACCCCGCCCCCCTATCGCTGCCGGAGGTCTGCTGGTCCTGCTGACGGCCGGCTGGAGGCGCGCCGGTGCCCCTACGCGGCGCCGAGCGGCAACGGGGACGGCCGCGCGGGTTCGCACTTTGACTTCGTGGGCCTGCGGGAGCGGCGCCGT